>JANXPK010000225.1 GCA_025357355.1 Rhodobacterales bacterium | reverse complement strand
TTCGGCGCCGACGCGCTGCGCTTCACGATGGCGTCGTATGCCAGTCTCGGTCGCAGCATCAACTTCGACACCAAGCGCTGCGAGGGCTATCGCAACTTCTGCAACAAGCTCTGGAACGCGACGAAGTTCGTGCTCATGAATTGCGAGACCCATGACTGCGGGTTGAGGGAGCACTCGAAAGCCGAGTGCGCCCCGGCACGGTTCGACGAATTGGGCAGCATCCTCGCCCCTGCCGGCCCGGCGCATGGCTATTTGAAGTTCAGTCCGGCCGATAAATGGATCAGCAGCGAATTGCAGCGCGTCGAGGCCGCGGTCGAACAAGACTTCGAGGCCTATCGGCTCGACCTGGTGGCGAGCGCGATCTATTCGTTCGTCTGGGACGAATACTGCGACTGGTACATCGAGATTGCCAAGGTGCAGCTGCAAACCGGCAGCGAGGCGCAGCAACGTGCAACCCGGCGCACCCTGATTCGGGTGCTCGAGACCGTGATGCGGCTGATGCACCCGGTCACACCCTTCATCACCGCCGAGCTGTGGGAAACGGTCGCATACCCGTGAAATAAGTGCGCCAATTGTTTTGGGCGGCGATGCGCTGCCAGCCATATTGATTGGCCAGGTTGGTGAAATCGACCCAGTAACCAGCCGGGATGGATTGCATCAGCACGCCGCCCTGATCGTACGATTGCGGGTCCAGGTTGTAGCGCGCATTCAAATCCCAGGGTAGGCCGGGCAGCGGCTCACCTTGCGAGCCATCTTGTGCCAGTGCGCGCAGGTAAACGCGCCAGTAGGTTTGGCCGTTAATCTCTTCACGGATGACCTGCATCCAGCCGACGTTGAGAGTCAGCGGGTTGAGCGAGAAGGCGCGCCCGGTATACAGCCAGTCTTCGCCTTTGCCGGGGTCGAGCGTGGATGTGAGCGGTTCGTAGGCATCCGCCAGGCTGGCGAGTGAATCCCAGCCGGTTTCGGTGATGACGCGCTGACGCAGCGCGATGAAGGCTTCGTCCACGGCGTCGTGCAGAAACGGATGCGGCGCTTTGACGTTATTAAGCTGTACGACAGAAGCGCGCTTGTTGGGGATGGGGGTATCAAAGCGGGTCTGCGATTTAATCAGCGCGGTGGGGGTGAGCAGCGCGGATTTTTGGAAGGTGACGGGCAGCTTTGCAATGCGGATAGTGCGCCAGTCGAGGCCACGCAAGAGCGGAATGGGCAGGATCGGCAGGGTGATGTTGCCATCCAGATTGTAGGCGGTCAGGTAGTCTTGATTGGGCTGCTGAAAGCGCGTGGCAATCTGATCGCCAGCCGTGTTCCAGACCGGAGCCAGGATGTAGATCTCCGAAGGCCCGGCCAGCTGATCAATCCCGACATGACCGAAAACCTGCTTCTTGGCCTCGTTCACAAAGGCATTGCCCGGCCCCATGATCTTCATCACGGCTGGCACCGTTTCGGTGCCAAAAGCCATCGCGGCAATCGCCTGCGCCCCGCCTATGCGAAAGATCCGGTCGGCACCCGAAAGATGACAGCCAGCTACCATCGCCTCATGCGCGTTGGGCGGCAGGCAGGCGATCACTTCGGGCACGCCTGCGACCTTGGCCGGAACAATCGTCATGATCGGCGCCGACAACAGCGGAAACCGCCCGCCCGGAACATAACAGCCCACCCGCTCGATCGGAATCACCCGGTGACCCATGAAGACGCCGGGCAGCGCTTCGATGTCCAAAGGCAGGATCGTCGCCAATTGTGCCTCGGCAAAACGGCGGACATTTGCGATGGCAAATTCGCTATCCTTGCGGGTCTGCGGCGCCAGATTGGTCACTGCAGCTTCACGCTGGGCCATTGAGACCTCAAAGACCTGCAGATCGGCCTTGTCGAACTCGCGCGCATACTGTCTTACGGCCGCATCGCCGCGAGCCTTCACGTCGGCAAGCACCTTTGCCACCAGTTCGGCAACCGGTTTGTTGTCATTCTCTGCGCTGCGGACCGGGGCTTTGACCCAGATGATCTTTGCGGCGGGAAAAGCTTCGGGCAGATTCGACATGCAAGACTCCTGCTGGCGCGCGAGACAAGATTTGTCACTATGTTCTAGTGCCAATTGAATACGAATGCAATTCTGCAGCGACTAATAGGCCTTGCAATCTGCATTTCCTGCCTAAGCTTATGGAAGGGCGCCAAATTCGAATTCTGAACCGATCGCCCGAGGACTTTTCTGACTAAGGCGTCGCGATCATGCTGGACAGGATGTCGTGTTTGCTCTTATCAATATTGCAATCGTATGCAAATCTGGAGACCGAGATGGCGGTGGCGTGGCTCAAACGCGGCAAACCCGAAGCCGAGCGTGCCGCCGACGACGATAAGGTGCGCGCTACGGTCCAAACCGTGCTTGCCGATATCACGACAGGGGGTGATGCCGCCGTGCGCGCCTTGTCGGTCAAATTTGATAATTACGATCCGCCCAGTTTTCGCTTGACGCCGTCGGAAATCGAAGCGGCGATGCAGAAGGTTGCACCCCGCGACATGGACGACATCCACTTCGCGCAAACCCAGATTCGCCGCTTTGCCGAGGCACAGCGTGCGTCGATGACCGATATCGAGGTCGAAACCTTGCCCGGCGTGATCCTGGGCCATCGCAACATTCCGGTTCAATCGGCTGGCTGTTATGTGCCGGGCGGCAAGTTTCCCATGGTCGCTTCGGCCCATATGTCGGTGCTGACGGCCAGTGTCGCTCGGGTACCGCGCATCATCGCCTCTGCCCCACCAGTGCAAGGCGCGCCGCATCCGGCCATCGTAGCCGCCATGCATTTGGGGGGCGCGCACGAAATCTACGTGCTCGGCGGTATGCAGGCCGTGGGTGCCATGGCCATCGGCACCCAGACGATCAAGCCGGTCGACATGTTGGTCGGCCCCGGCAACGCCTTTGTCGCCGAAGCCAAACGCCAGCTTTACGGTCGCGTCGGCATTGACCTTTTCGCAGGTCCGACCGAGACCATGCTCATCGCCGACGATACGGTCGACGGCGAGCTTTGCGCAACCGACCTTTTGGGTCAGGCCGAACATGGCTACAACTCGCCCGCAATTCTGGTGACCAATTCCCGCAAACTGGCGCTGGACACCTTGCGTCAAATCAACCGACTGTTGCAGATCCTTCCGACCGCTGCGACCGCCGGGGTGAGTTGGGCGGATTATGGCGAAGTGATCCTGTGCGACACCCATGACGAGATGCTGGCGGTCGCCAATGACACCGCTTCCGAACATGTGCAAGTGATGACCGACCGCGACGACTGGTATCTGGCCAAGATGCACAGCTACGGCGCGCTGTTTCTGGGGCCGCGCACCAATGTGGCCAATGGCGACAAGGTCATCGGCACCAACCACACGCTGCCAACCAGGAAAGCCGGGCGCTACACCGGCGGGCTTTGGGTCGGCAAGTTTCTGAAAACCCACAGCTATCAGCGGATCGTGACGGATGAGGCCGCCGCGATGGTAGGCGCTCATGGCTCGCGTCTGTGCCTGTTGGAGGGCTTCGTCGGCCACGCCGAGCAATGCAATATCCGCGTGCGCCGCTACGGCCATCGTAACATTCCCTATGGATCGGCCGCCGAATGACCCTGCCGCGTACCCCGTCGTTCCGGCTGGACGGCCGCCGCGCGCTGGTGGCGGGGGCGTCGTCGGGCATTGGCCAGGCTACTGCCGTGGCACTGGCTGAATACGGGGCAGAGGTCTGGCTCGCCGCCCGCCGCGCCGATGAACTTGATCGTTTGGCTTTCGAAATGGCCCATGCCGGGATGCGGGCCCAGGCCTTGCCGCTTGACATCACGGATGTCGCGGCAACCGAGGCTACCCTGGCCAGCCTGCCCTCCTTCGACATCCTGGTGAACTCCGCTGGCATCGCCCGGCATTCGCCCGCTGTCGACACCACGCCACAGGATTTCGACGCGGTAACAGGCCTGAACTTTCGCGCCGCCTATTTCCTGACCCGGGCGGTCGCCGCCCGCCTCATTGCGGCGGGAAAGCCCGGCAGCCTGATCAATCTCTCGTCCCAGATGG
>JANXPK010000154.1 GCA_025357355.1 Rhodobacterales bacterium | reverse complement strand
TTGATCCGCAACAGCATTCTGACGCGAGATCAGGTCAACGCGCTGCGGGTGGACAACGAGGTTGCACCCGGCGCCAAGTCCCTGGCCGACCTGGGCATCACCCCAACCGCCTTCGAGGCCGTCGTTCCCGAATACCTGTGGCGCTACCGGCCTGCCGGGCAATATGCGGCCATCAAGGATTCGGCCAAGAACCTGAAAAAGGCCTGACATGAACGACACGCTGATCGCGGCCTTCCTCGGTCTGGTCGAGGGGCTAACCGAATTCATTCCGGTATCCTCGACCGGCCACATGTTGCTGGTCGCGCATTTCCTGGGCTTCACCCAGAACAAGACGATGGAAGTGGTGATCCAGCTGGGTCCTATTCTGGCGATCGTCGCGCTGTATTGGGCCAAGCTGGTGCATGTGTTCAGCACGGCGCACAAGGACCCCGCGTCGCTGCGGTTCATCGTGTCGGTGCTGATTGCCTTTCTGCCGGCGATGGTGATCGGGGCTTTGGCCCATGACTTCATCAAGGCCGTGTTGTTCGAGACGCCAAAACTTATCGCGATCATGCTGATCATCGGTGGCGTGGTGCTGCTCTTCGTCGACCGGGCCGCACCGGCGCCCACGGTCATGGACGCCTCAGAGGTGCCGTTCGGCAAGGCGCTGGCCATCGGGTTCATCCAATGCCTGTCGATGATCCCCGGCGTGTCACGCTCTGGTGCCACCATCGTTGGCGCGCTGATGCTGGGGGTGTCCAGACGAGCGGCAGCGGAGTTTTCGTTCTTTCTGTCGCTGCCCACGATGCTGGGCGCTGTCGCCTTCGATCTGTTGAAGTCGCGCCACGAGCTGGATTTTTCGTCGCTGACAGCGATTGGCATTGGCTTTGTGGTGGCGTTCATTTCCGGCCTGATCGTGGTCAGATGGCTGCTGACTTATGTCTCGACCAACGGCTATGGCATGTTCGGCTGGTGGCGAATCATCGTGGGCGGGCTGGCGCTGGCGGCGCTTTTCGCGGGTTATTGAGGCGATAGGGAACCAAAGCTTACCTATTTTGGCCAAATTTCTCTCAAAGTTCGAACTTGGCAGACAAGAAACCGACAATTAGGTAACGCATGCTGACTTTTATTTAGCTGTGACCCGCGCTAAGACACCGGTCCGGAAGTTTGGACTGGGAGGCTTGCCATGGCCGTGCAGCGCATGTTGAAATTCGTGACGGTCGGCAAAGAGATGCCGGAAAAGCGCCCGGCCATTCTGCGCGCCGAGGATTTCCACGAAATCTATGGCCAGTTCGCCGCCGACAAGGCAGCAGAGCAGGCCGGGCGGTGCAGCCAATGTGGCGTGCCCTATTGCCAGACCCATTGCCCCTTGCACAACAACATCCCCGACTGGCTGCGCCTGACCGCCGAGGGCCGGTTGCAAGAGGCTTATGAGCTTAGTCAGGCCACCAACACCTTCCCCGAGGTGTGCGGCCGCATCTGCCCGCAGGACCGCCTGTGCGAGGGCAATTGCGTCATCGAACAGGCCGGGCATGGCACCGTCACGATTGGCGCGGTCGAGAAGTACCTGACCGACCTGGCGTGGCAGAACGGCTGGGTCAAGCCGATCCGCCCGCGTGCCGAGCGCGGCGAAAGCGTTGGCATCATCGGCGCCGGGCCGGGCGGGCTGGCCGCTGCCGATGTGCTGCGGCGGCAGGGCGTGCAGGTCACGGTTTATGACCGCTATGACCGCGCGGGCGGGCTGCTGACCTATGGCATCCCCGGCTTCAAGCTGGAAAAGCCGATCGTCATGCAGCGCATCGACCAGTTGGCGCAGGGCGGCGTGCAGTTTGTCTTGAACTGTAGGGTGGGCGAGGATCTGTCGTTCGACGCCATTCGTGGCCAGCACGACGCGGTGCTGATCGCCACCGGTGTCTACAAATCGCGCGACATTCAGGCCCCTGGCGTCGGCCAGCTTGGCATTGCCCGGGCGCTGGATTACCTGACGGCCAGCAACCGCAAGTCATTCGGCGACGAGGTCGAGGAGTTTGACTCGGGCGAACTGAACGCGATGACCAAGCGCGTCGTGGTCATCGGTGGCGGCGACACCGCGATGGACTGTGTGCGCACCGCGATCCGGCAGGGCGCCTTGTCCGTCAAGTGCCTGTACCGGCGCGACAAGGCCAACATGCCCAGCAGTCAGCGTGAAGTGCAGAACGCCGAGGAAGAGGGCGTCGATTTCGTCTGGCTGACCGCTCCCAAGGGTTTCACCGGTCAAGGCACGGTCGAGGGCGTCATCGTCCAGCGGATGCGGCTGGGCGATCCCGACAGTTCCGGTCGCCAAAGCCCCGAGGTGATTGAGGATGCCGACTATATCGAGCCCGCCGATCTGGTCATTCAGGCGCTGGGGTTCGAGCCAGAGGACCTGCCCGGCTTGTGGGGCGTCAAGGAACTGGCCGTCACCCGCTGGGGCACCATCAAGGCCGATTTCCGCAACCACGCCACCTCGCTTCCTGGCGTCTATGCCGCAGGTGACATCGTGCGTGGCGCGTCCTTGGTGGTTTGGGCGATCCGGGATGGGCGGGAGGCCGCCGAGAGCATTCTGTCCTATCTGGCGCAACCTGCCGCAGTCGCGGCGGAGTGATTGGAGGCGGGCGCCAAACTGGCTAGTGTAGTGCAGCCAACTGGCACCATTCGAGAAATCGGTCAGCACGCTGACCACGTTGGAGAGTACCTCATGCGGACGATCTCACTTCTGCCCCTCCTTTTCCTTGCCACCCCTGCCCTCGCCGGCACCTTTACCGCGCCGCAGGGCTGCAAGGCCTTTCTGACCGTGCAATCGCGCGGCTGCATCGTATCGCATTTCTACACCTGTGAGGCTGACCCCAAGGGCAATCAGTGGCGGGCTGACTATGACGATCAGGGGCAGTTCTACCTGTCGATGATCGACAGTGAGACGCAGTGGCTGGAAAGCTATGAGATCGACAGCACGGGTGCTGCCCCGACGACCAAGGAAACCCTGGACCCCAGCCCCGCCGACGCGGCCAATTTCACAGGGCTGGTCGCCACCGGGCTGGACACGTTCGACTTCCATCTGACCAAGGACAATGGCGAACACACCCATGTCGTGGGCTTTGACAAGCTGACGGGCAAGACCGCCACCATCGACGGCGTGACCCTGCAACTGACCCAGTATGAATACACCCAGACCGACGACAAGGGCACGGTGCTGCGCCATTCCAAGGGCAACGAATTCATCAGCCAGGAATGGAGGACGTTCTTTTCGGGCCATTCGGAATGGGAGGCCAAGGATGGCACCTGGACCACGATGGAGGGGGCGCCGATCTCGTTCATCAAACCCGGCTCGCCGGGGTTTGACGCGACCAAACCGCTCTTTGAATGCAACGCCCAATCCGCCGCCCTGCCGATGACGCTGATCAGTCTGAAGGACAACGCACCATGACTACCTATGACCAAGCCTGGGTTGCCGCCGAAGAAGCCAAGCGTGCGTTCATGGACGCGAGCAGCCTGTACAAGGCCGAGGACGAACATTCGTCCTGCGGCGTCGGTCTGGTCGTGGCGATCTCGGGCAAGCCAAGTCGCCGGGTTGTCGAAAATGGCATTTCTGCGCTGAAGGCGGTCTGGCACCGGGGCGCGGTGGATGCCGATGGCAAGACCGGCGACGGCGCGGGCATCCATGTTCAGATCCCGGTCAAATTCTTCTACGATCAGGTCCGGCGCACCGGCCACGAACCGGATGCCAAAAAGCTCATCGCGGTCGGTCAGGTCTTTCTGCCGCGCACCGATTTTGGCGCGCAGGAACGCTGCCGGACCATCGTCGAGACCGAAGTGCTGCGCATGGGGCATTACATCTATGGCTGGCGTCATGTGCCCGTCGACATCTCGGTTCTGGGCGAAAAGGCCAATGCGACCCGGCCCGAGATCGAGCAGATTCTGATCCGCTGCGACAACGGCTCGGATGCCGAACACTTCGAACGTGAATTGTACATCATCCGCCGCCGCATCGAAAAAGCGGCGCTGGCGGCACAGATCCAAGGCGTCTACATCTCGTCGCTGTCGTGCCGGTCGATCATCTACAAGGGCATGATGCTGGCCGAGCAAGTGGCGGTGTTCTACCCCGATCTGATGGACGAACGATTCGAGTCCGCCTTTGCCATCTATCACCAGCGCTATTCCACCAACACCTTCCCGCAATGGTGGCTGGCCCAGCCGTTTCGGATGCTGGCCCACAACGGCGAGATCAACACGCTCAAGGGCAACATCAACTGGATGAAAAGCCACGAGATTCGCATGGCCTCGGCCACCTTTGGTGATGCGGCAGAGGATATCAAGCCGATCATCCCGCCCGCGACCTCTGACTCAGGGGCCCTTGATGCGGTGTTCGAGGCGCTGGTGCGGTCTGGCCGCAATGCGCCGATGGCCAAGACCATGCTGGTGCCCGAAGCGTGGAGCAAGGCCACCATCAACATGCCCAAGGCCTGGGCCGACATGTATTCCTATTGCAACTCGGTGATCGAGCCATGGGACGGGCCGGCAGCGCTGGCCATGACCGACGGCCGCTGGGTCTGTGGCGGGCTTGACCGCAACGGCCTGCGCCCGATGCGCTATGTCATCACCGGCGACGGCCTCTTGATTGCGGGGTCCGAGGCGGGGATGGTCACGGTCGACGAGGCCACCATCCGCGAAAAGGGTGCGCTGGGGCCGGGCCAGATGATTGCCGTCGACATGGTCGAGGGGCGACTGTTCCACGATGTCGAATTGAAGAACAAATTGGCCAGCGCCCAGCCTTACGGCGACTGGGTCGGCAAGATCGTCGACCTCAACGCCCTGCTGCGCGATGTGCCCGAGGCGGCGCTGTTCAGCGGTGCCGACCTGCGCAAACGGCAGATCGCGGCGGGTTATACGCTGGAAGAGCTTGAGCAGGTTCTGGCCCCGATGGCCGAGGACGGCAAGGAAATGATCGCCTCGATGGGCGACGATACCCCGGCCGCCGTGCTGTCCAACCAGTACCGCCCGCTCAGCCACTATTTCCGCCAGAACTTCAGCCAGGTCACCAACCCGCCGATCGACTCGCTGCGCGAAGGCCGGGTGATGTCCTTGAAGACCCGCTTTGGCAACCTGCGCAAC
Source organism: Rhodobacterales bacterium (assembly GCA_025357355.1). Classification (GTDB taxonomy): domain Bacteria; phylum Pseudomonadota; class Alphaproteobacteria; order Rhodobacterales; family Rhodobacteraceae; genus Stagnihabitans. The sequence continues at coordinate 542 of JANXPK010000154.1, read as the reverse complement.
GTGCTGGACGAAAACTCGTCGCAGACCGAGATTCTGGTGCTGGAAAGCCCGTTCATCGCCAATGGCGAGTTCGACGTGCTGGCCCAGCGCTTTGGCGCCCAGATTGCCTTCATCGATTGTACCTTCGCCGAGGGTGCCGATGCCCTGCGCAAGGGGCTGGAACGGATCCGTGCTGAGGCCGAGGATGCGGTGCGTTCAGGTGCGGGCCAACTGGTGTTGACCGACCAGCACCAATCCGAGGATCGCATCGCCATGCCGATGATCCTCGCCACCTCTGCCGTGCATTCCTGGCTGACCCGCAAGGGCCTGCGCACCTTCTGCTCGGTGAACGTCCGCTCCGCCGAATGCATCGACCCGCATTACTTTGCCGTGCTCATCGGTTCCGGCGCCACAACCGTCAACGCCTATCTCGCCCAGGACAGCATTGCTGACCGCGTCTCGCGTGGCTTGATTGACGGCAGCCTCTTGGACGCCATGCGCCGCTACCGCGATGCCATCGACGCCGGGCTGCTGAAAATCATGTCTAAGATGGGGATTTCGGT
>JANXPK010000136.1 GCA_025357355.1 Rhodobacterales bacterium | reverse complement strand
TGCGATGCCAACATCGGCGGTGGCCAGCGCCGGTGCGTCGTTCACCCCGTCGCCCGCCATTGCCACCCGGCGGCCCGCTGCACGCAGCGTGTCGATCAGCGCTTTCTTGTCGGCGGGCAGAACACCGGCGCGCACCTCGTCGATGCCCAGTTTGGCCGCCACCGCTTCAGCGGTGCGCTGGTTGTCGCCGGTGGCCATGATTACGCGCAGCCCAAGCGCATGCAATGCGCGGATTGCAGCTTCGGTCGTCACCTTGATCGGGTCCGCCACCGCGACCATGCCCGCCAGTGCACCGCCAGCCGCCACAAACATCACGGTCTTGCCCTCGGCCCGCAGCGCATCGGCCTTGGTGTCCGCCTGCGCCACGTCCAGTCCCATCTCCTGCATCATTGCGGCATTGCCGAGCGCCACAGCCTCGCCTCCGATCAGGCCGCGCACGCCCTTGCCGGTGACGGCGGCAAACTCCGCCACATTGGACGGAATCGCGCCCAGCGCCTTCGCCCCATCCATGATCGTCTCGGCCAGCGGATGTTCCGACCCCAGTTCCAGCCCCGCGGCCAGGGACAGGATCGCGAGTTCGGACATCGCGCCGAGGCTGATGGTGTCGGTCAAGCGCGGGCGACCTTCGGTCAGGGTTCCGGTCTTGTCGACGATCAGCGTGTCGATGGCGGCCATGCGCTCCAGCGCCTCGGCATCCTTGATCAGCACGCCGGCCTGCGCGCCCCGACCCGCCGCCGTGGTGATCGAGATCGGCGTAGCAAGGCCAAGGGCACAAGGACAAGCGATGATCAGCACCGAAACGGCAGAGGCAACGGCAAAGACAAGCGCGGGTTGCGGGCCGAAGATCAGCCAGACCGCAAAGGCCAGCACCGCGATGGCCACCACCGATGGCACAAAGACGGCAGACACCCGGTCAGCCAATCCCTGAATCGGCGCACGCGACCGCCGCGCATTGGCGACCATTGCCACGATCTGGCTCAGTACAGTATCAGCACCAACCTTGCCCGCCTTAATCACCAGCGTGCCGTTCTTGTTGATCGTGGCCCCGGTCACCGCATCGCCCTGGCCCTTTTCGACTGGCAAAGCTTCACCGGTGATCATGCTTTCGTCGACCGACGAAGTGCCTTCGACAACCCGGCCATCGACCGGCACCGCATCGCCGGGGCGCAAACGCAGCCGGTCCCCCACCATGATATTCTCCAGCGGCGCATCATATTCGGCGCCATCGGCCAGGATGCGCCTCGCGGTCTTGGGGGCAAGGTTCAGCAGCGCCTTGATCGCGTCAACGGTGCGTTCACGGGCGCGCAGTTCCAGGACCTGGCCCAGAAAGACCAGCGCCACAATGACCACCGCCGCCTCGTAATAGGTGCCGACCATGCCATCCATCCGGTAGGCATCCGGAAAGACGCCGGGTAGGAAGGTGGCCATCAGCGAATAGAGATAGGCCGAAATCACGCCGAGAGAAATCAGGGTCCACACGTTGGGGGAGCGGTTCACAATCGAATCCCACCCGCGCCAGAAGAATGGCAGCGCCGCCCACAGCACGATGGGCGAGGCGAGCAGGAACTCGACATAATTCGCAAGCCCATGCCCGATCCAGTCGCGCAGCGGCAGTCCGACAAAGCGGCCCATAGTCATCAACAGCAAGGGCACCGCTGCGGCCGCACTGACCCACATGCGCCGGGTGAAATCGCTCAGCTCGTGGCTGGGCGCGTCAGACGGCAACAAGGGTTCCAGGGTCATGCCGCAGATCGGGCAGTTGCCCGGCGCATCGCGGACGATCTGCGGGTGCATCGGGCAAGTATAGGTCGTGCCAGGCTGGACCACCTTGCCGCGCCGCCTGGCATTGCCCGAAGCATAGAAATACGGATCAACGCCGAACTTGGTCTGACATTTCTCAGAACAGAAATGAAAGGTCGCCCCCTGATACTCGGCCTTCCGGCGCTCCGGCGTCAGGGTTATGGTCATGCCGCATACGGGATCGATTGCCGTGGGCAACCCCGCGCTTTCAAGCTTGTCCTGGCCTTTCATGTCGGACGGATCGTGCGCGGGGGAATGGGCTGGCATGGCGGGCCTTTCGGATTTGGGGCTGCAGAACCGGCCTAGCGCCGGGCGTCTGCCAATTTCTCAAACCCCTTGCCAAGGCTTGAGTTGGTTTTCGGCACGTTGCCGTGATCTGAATCATTCGCACCGAGCGAGGTCAGGATCGGGCAGTCGGGGCGGTCGTCGCCGTGGCAGTTGTGCGCCAGGTGCTCCAGCGTGGTGACCATATCCCGTATCTCACGCATCTTCCTGTGCAGGTCGGCAATGTGATCGGTAGCGATGCGTTTCACGTCGCCGCTGGCACGGCTGCGGTCGCGCCACAGGGCCAGCAGGTCTTCGATCTGCTTCACCGTGAAGCCAAGGTCACGGGCGCGCCTGACAAAGCGCAGGGTCTGGATGTCTGGGTCGGCATAGACCCGATAGCCGGACGGACTGCGTGTGGCTGGGCGGATCAG
>JANXPK010000123.1 GCA_025357355.1 Rhodobacterales bacterium | reverse complement strand
GCGAGGGCAAGACGACCACCTCGGTCGGCCTGGCAGACGCGCTGAACCGGATCGGCAAGAAGGCTATCGTTTGCATCCGTGAAGCCTCGCTTGGGCCGAACTTTGGCATGAAAGGCGGGGCTGCGGGCGGCGGCTATTCTCAGGTTGTGCCGATGGAGGAAATGAACCTTCACTTCACTGGCGACTTCCACGCGATCACCAGCGCGCACAACCTGCTGTCGGCCATGATCGACAACCACATCTACTGGGGCAACGGTCTGGACATCGACGAGCGCCGCATCATGTGGCGCCGGGTGATGGACATGAACGACCGCGCTTTGCGCGATATCGTTGTGTCTTTGGGCGGTGTGTCGAACGGCTTTCCGCGCCAGACCGGCTTTGACATCACCGTGGCGTCCGAAGTCATGGCGATCTTGTGCCTGTCGAACGATCTTGACGATCTGCAAACCCGGTTGGGCAACATCGTTGTCGCCTACACGCGAGAAAAGAAGCCGATCTATTGCCGCGACATCAAGGCCGATGGCGCGATGACCGTGCTCTTGAAGGACGCGATGCAGCCCAATCTGGTGCAGACGCTGGAAAACAACCCCGCCTTCGTGCATGGCGGCCCTTTCGCCAACATCGCCCATGGCTGCAACTCTGTCATCGCGACCAAGACCGCGCTGAAGCTGGGCGAATATGTCGTGACCGAAGCCGGTTTCGGCGCCGATCTTGGCGCGGAAAAGTTCTTTGACATCAAGTGCCGCAAGGCCGGCCTCAAACCCTCTGCCGCCGTCATCGTTGCCACTGTACGCGCGATGAAGATGAACGGCGGCGTCGCCAAGGCCGATCTGGGGGCCGAGAATGTGGCCGCCGTGCAAAAGGGCTGTCCGAACCTTGGCCGCCATATCGGCAACGTCAAAGGCTTTGGCGTGCCGGTGGTCGTGGCGATCAACCACTTCTTCAGCGATACCGATGCCGAAATAGCCGCCGTGAAGGCCTATGTCGCCGAGCAGGGCGCCGAGGCGATCCTGTGCAAGCACTGGGCGCTGGGCTCGGCCGGCATCGGGGAGCTGGCCCACAAGGTGGTGGCGATGGCCGAAGGCCCGTCGAATTTCGCGCCGCTTTATCCCGACGAAATGCCGCTGTTCCAGAAGATCGAAACCATCGCCAAGCGCATTTACCACGCCGACGAGGTGCTGGCCGACAAGTCGATCCGCGATCAGCTGAAAACCTGGGAAGCGGCGGGCTATGGCAAGCTGCCGATCTGCATCGCCAAGACGCAATACTCGTTCACCACCGACCCCTCGGTGCGTGGCGCGCCGGTCGGCCATTCGGTGCCGGTGCGCGAAGTGCGGCTGTCGGCGGGGGCGGGGTTCGTCGTCGCCATCTGCGGCGAGATCATGACGATGCCCGGCCTGCCCAAGGTGCCGTCAGCCGAGGTGATCCGGCTGAACGCGGACGGCAATGTCGAAGGCCTGTTCTAAGCGCGGCGCATGGGCACCGTGATGGGCAGGACAGCGGCGCAATGCCGGACGATGGCGGACATCCGGGCCGAGATTGACCGGGTGGACGCCGCGCTTGTGACGCTTTTTGCCGAGCGCGTCGGCTATGTCGACCGGGCCGCCGTCATCAAGACTGCGCTCGGCCTGCCCGCCCGCATTGACGAACGCATCGAGGATGTGGTTGCCAAGGTCCGGGGCCACGCCGAGCGGCAAGGTCTGCCGCCAGACACGCTGGAAAAGCTGTGGCGCACCCTGATCGAGTGGTCGATCGCACGGGAAGAAACTGTATTGGGGCCTGGCTGCGCCGGACGTCCCGGAGGAGAGACGAAATGACGGCGACGATGATCGACGGCAAGGCCTTTGCGGCACGCGTGCGCGGGCTGGTGCAGGCGCAGGTCGCCCGGTTGCAGGCAGAGCGTGGTCTCAGGCCGGGTCTGGCGGTCGTTCTGGTGGGCGAAGACCCGGCGAGCCAGGTCTACGTCCGCAACAAGCACGCCTCGACCGTCGAGGTCGGGATGAACTCCTATGAACATCGCCTGCCTGCCGACACGTCAGAGGCCGATCTGCTGGCGCTGGTGAATAGCCTGAACGCTGATCCGAAGGTTCACGGCATCCTGGTGCAACTGCCGCTGCCCAAGCATCTGAACTCCGAACTGATCATCAACACCATCGATCCGGCCAAGGATGTCGACGGTTTTCACATCTCCAACGTCGGGCTCTTGGGAACCGGGCAGAAAAGCATGGTGCCCTGCACGCCCTTGGGTTGCCTGATGATGCTGCGCGACTGTCTGGGCGCGCTGGCGGGCCTCAATGCAGTGGTGGTGGGGCGGTCGAACATCGTCGGCAAGCCGATGGCGCAACTGCTTCTGGGCGACAGCTGCACGGTGACCATCGCCCACAGCAAGACCCGCGATCTGGCTGCTGTATGCCGGGGGGCCGATATTCTGGTGGCGGCGGTCGGGCGGCCCGAGATGATCACCGGCGATATGGTCAAGCCCGGCGCCACCGTGATCGACGTCGGGATCAACCGGATCGAGCGTGACGGCAAGACGCGGCTGGTGGGCGATGTCCACTATGCCTCGGCTGCGGTCGTTGCCGGGGCGATCACACCGGTGCCGGGCGGGGTTGGGCCGATGACGATTGCCTGCCTTCTGGCCAACGCGCTGACCGCGTGCTGCCGCGCCAATGGGCTGCCGGAACCGGCCGGGCTGACCGCCTAGACCGTCTCCATCATCGATTCCTGCCGCTGGTAGCCGATCTCCATCCCGTCGGCCATGCCAGAGGCCAGCATCGCCTGGCGCGTGGCACTGTCAGGCAGGGTCATCGCCATTCGCGTGCCGCCATTGTGAGGAATGAATTCGGTCACGACGTGGTTGTCGGGCGTCGGGTCGGGCAGGTGCATCCGCTCGACATGCTCGATGCGGCTGACAGGCGACAGCGCGATGAACTCACCCGAGATGTAAAAGCCCCGGCCGTCCTTGGCCCATTCGTGGCGCAGGCGCCCGTCCGGACGCGGCTCGCAGATGCAGACCGGCATGGTCCAGCCATCGGGGCCAAGGCACCAGCGTTGCAGCAGCGCCGGTTCGGTGTGGGAGCGCCAGACCAGCTCCGGGCGGGCCGCGAACTGGCGGGTGATGACGGTCTGGGTCTCGCCATCGCTTTGCAGGGTCAGGGGGTCATTTCGGGGTCTCCTTGTCAAGTTCAGTCAAAAGGTCATCCAGTCGGGCGTAGTTCGTCTCGAAAGCGCGGCGCAGTTGCGCCAGCCAGTCCTCAAGGTCGGCCAGCCCCTGCGGCGCCAGCCGGCACGGCCGTTTCGTGCCCTCCACCCGGCGGAGGATCAGCCCCGCACCCTCGAGCACTTTGAGATGCTGCGAGATCGCGGGCTGGCTCATCGCAAAAGGCTGGGCGAGGTCGCCTACAGTGGCCTCTCCCAGTGCCAGCCGGGCGAGGATAGCGCGACGGGTCGGGTCAGACAGGGCGTGCAGGGCGGCGTTTATCATGAAGTAATTCCTTATATAAGAATTAACTTATATAAATTCGCCGGAGCAGTCAAGCGGAAAAGGTGCCAGCGCCGGGCGGGGTCGGGCCATGACGATGGCCTGCCTGCTGGCAAACGCGCTGACCTTCTGAATGTGGTGCGCAATGAATGCGCACCCTACGGTTCCAATGGCCGCAGCGCGCGCCCGGTGATTCGCAGGGAAATGGTTAACGCAAGGTGGGGGTCGAAAACTTCGCATCCACTGTAGAGGCGATGTAGGCCGAATGTAGGCGGTTTGTAGGTCGTTCATCATTCGTTAATCAGGCCAATTAACGCGGCGTTCTCAAGGGCTTGGCGTCTGTCAGATGGTGGCTGAGCGGAGGTAATTCTAGCGCGGCATTGGCATGGCAAGGCAGCGGGTGCCGGTCAGAACAGCGCGGGCATTCGGCTGCATCAAGGCGGCAAGGTCGGGATGATCGGACCACAACCCGCCGGTATAGGTGCCGTAAGCGGGCAGGATCACGCGGGAAGCGTCCATCAGGAAACAGGCGGCAGTACGGCCGGGCAAGCTGGCCTTGGGGTGGTAATGGCCTGAAATCTCAGGGGTTTCGACCGTCGCGATATGGCGGAACGCGAGGCCGGCGATGGTGGCTTCGGCAAGATGGCTGCCGCCAAGCTCCACCGGACCCGCATCATGATTGCCTTCAACCCATGTCCAGCGCCGACCCGCCATCAGACGCAGAAGCCACAGCTGGTCTGGTTCGGCCAAGTGATCCGCAGCGGTCAGATCGTCGAAACTGTCGCCAAGACACAAGACATGCCGCGCCTCTGTGGCGTCGATGTCATGGTCAAGCCTTTGTAAAGTAACAATATTTTCGTAAGGTGGCAACAAAGTCCCTCCTCGCCGCGCCAAGCGTTCGGATTTGCCAAGATGCAGGTCAGAGACGACAAGCAGCCTTTGGTCGGGCCAGTAAAGGCCGCCAGAGGGCAAGGCCATGAGCCGGGCAGGGCCAAGGGTGAAGGTGTAGCCGTTCATGCCGGTCGTTTGGACGATGTGGCTGCGGTTATCAAGCGGAGCGCCAGAGGCGCATTGTCTTTTTCTCGCCTCTGGCGCAGGCGCCAACCGGCTCGGGGTTGGGCCGGTCAATCAAGCCCGGCATCGCGCAGCAACTGGCGTGCCGCATCCTCGGCGATGCGGTCACGGGCGGCGCCCATGACGGGGATGCGGCCTTGTTCGAAGAACAGAGGGGCGGCGAGGGGGGTGACATGGGGCAAGCGGACGAGGTCGATGCGACCGGCGATGCGGGTCAGAAGCTCTTCGATACGGGAGAAATCGACAAGGCCGCGCATGGCTTCTTCATGGGTGATTTGCAAAAGAAGGTGACCCGGGTCGTAGCGGCGCAGGGTGTCGTAAAGGATGTCGGACGAGAAGGTGGCCTGACGGCCCGATCTTCGGCGACCCTGATGGCTGCGTTCGATGAGGCCCGCGATGATCGCGACGTTACGAAACGAACGCTTCATCACAGCGTTGCCCGCAAGCCAGACCTCGACACCATCTTTCAATGTGTCGAGGTTGATGAGCGGGGCGGCATCGGTGACGGGGTCAAGGCCCCAGATCATCGTGGCGTAGTCGGTGGCGACGAAACCCAAGGGGGCAAGGCCCTGGTCCTCCATCGCCTTGGTGATCAAAAGACCCAGGGTTTGCTGGGCATTGCGGCCCGCAAAGCCATAGATAACAAGGTGTTCGTGCTCGTCTTGCGGAAAACTTTCCAGCAGCAAGCGGCCGGGTTCGGGCAGGCGGGATATTTCGCGCTGGAGTTCCAGCCACTCGGCAGTGTGGGCGGGCAACAAGGGCCAGTCCGGTTGCTGAAAGTTCCTGAGGATGCGGTGGGACAACTGGGTAGAGGTGGCGAACTTGGTGCCGGAAAACACGGCGACGCGCGGGGTGCGGCCCGGGGCGCGGGACACCTCGACAGTCAATTCGCGCAAGCCGTCGAAGCGGACTATTTCGCCACCGATAAGGAAGGTGTCGCCGGGGGTCAGGGAAGCGGCGAAGTATTCCTCAATCTCGCCCAACGGCAAGTTGCGACCACGAAGGCGCACTTTCAAGGTTTCGATGTCGATAATGGTGCCAAGGTTCTGGCGTATCAGTGCGGCCGCGCGGGGGTCGCGGAGGGTCCATTTGCCATCGCGGAGCATCAGGCGTTGCCAGCGATCATAGGCTTTCAGCGCGTAACCGCCGGTGGCCGTGAAATCGAGGCAGGCATCGAAGTCGGGGCGGGTAAGTCGGGCGTAGGGGCCGGCTTGGGTGACCTCAGTGTAAAGCTCGGTTGCGTCGAACGGACCGGAGCAGGCGCTGGCGAGGATATGTTGGCACAGCACGTCGCGGGGGCCGGGGCCACGGGGGTCGCCGTCAAGGTCGTGAGCCTTGACTGCCTCCAGAGCCGCCTGACATTCGATGACTTCAAAGCGGTTGGCGGGGACCAGCAGCGCTTTGGACGGGGCGTTGTAGCGGTGGTTGGCACGCCCGATGCGCTGGACAAGACGTTTGACGTTCTTCGGCGCGCCGACCTGGATTACCAGGTCGACGTCGCCCCAGTCGATGCCAAGGTCGAGGCTGCCGGTGCAGACCACGGCTCTGAGTTCGCCACTGACCATAGCATGTTCGACACGCTCGCGTTGTTCGCGGCTGAGCGAGCCGTGGTGGATGCCGATGGGGAGAAGGTCTTCGTTGGCGAGCCAGAGGTTATGAAAGAATATCTCGGCCTGGGCGCGGGTGTTGTGGAAGATCAGGGTGATCTTGTGGCGCTTGATCTGTTCGAGGATCGCAGGGATGGCGTATTTGCCACCGCCACCGGACCATGGCGGGTGTTCGCGGGTGACAAGCATCTGGATGTCGGGATCGGGGCCGGGGTCGGCCATGAGGATGTCGGTTGCGGGGCCGAGGAACCGGGCGAGGGCGGGGGGGTCTTCGACGGTAGCGGACAGGCCGATGCGGCGGAGGGTGGGGGCGAGGGTTGTCAAGCGGGCAAGCTGCAGCATCAACTGGTCGCCGCGCTTGGATTCCGCCAGAGCGTGAATCTCGTCGACAATGACGCGTTGAAGCCCGGTGAACATGCGGGGGGCATCCGCGTAAGTCAGCAATAACGCTAGGGATTCTGGCGTGGTGAGCAGGATGTGGGGCGGGTCGGCGCGTTGGCGGAGGCGTTGGGTATAGCTGGTGTCGCCGGTGCGGTCTTCGATGCGGATGGGCAGGTTCGCGCCTTCGACCGGGCGGCGCAGGTTGCGGCGGATGTCGGCGGTGAGGGCCTTGAGGGGGGAGATGTAAAGGGTGTGGAGGCCATTGAAACCGTTGGACAGTTCGGCGAGAGAGGGCAGGAAACCAGCCAAAGTCTTGCCGCCGCCGGTGGGGGCGATCAGGAGGGTCGAGGGGTTTTCAGCCCGCTGGAGCATGTCCAGCTGGTGGGGGTGAAGGGTCCAGCCTTGGGTTTGGAGCCATGCCGTGAGGGTGGGGGGTAGGTGCATGGGCGCAGGGTAGGGGATTTTGCCGCGAGGGGCGAGCGCTGGGTTAATGGGCGAAATTGTTCAATGATCGTGCGGGATTAACGCAAGGTTAACGACCTACAAAGCACCTACATTGCGCCTACAAAGGGTCTACAGCAGAAGCGGAGTGTTTGGGATGCGGCGGCGGGGGAGTGGCGTTAACCATATGCA
>JANXPK010000105.1 GCA_025357355.1 Rhodobacterales bacterium | reverse complement strand
CCGATGCCGACCTTGACCGCCTTGTCACAATGGTGCGCGAAATCAGCCGTTAAGCCGCTTTTGCTTGGCAGACCGCGATTGCCTGCTATTGTTTACGCAAAGCAGCCAAACCGGGCCGAAAAACGGGCATGACACAGCAGGATTCCGCGCAGATTTCCTTCACACAGCCGATCCGGCAGATTGTCACCATGCTGGTGGCTTGCGGGCTGGTGGGCGCTGGCGCGTGGCTGATCAGAACCGAAGTGCTGCGGATTCTACAAACAAATCCGTGGCTTAATGCGTTTATCATCGGCGTATTTTCCTTGGGCATCCTGACCTGCTTTTGGCAGGTGCTGATCCTGATCCGGGCGGTGCGCTGGATCGAGAATTTCGCCAATGACGTGTCCGGTACTGAAAACGCCCGCGCGCCGCGGCTTTTGGCCCCGCTTGCCGCTTTGCTGCGGACGCGGGAAAGCAAACAGATCACCTCCTCCAACGCGCATTCCATTCTGGATTCCGTGGCGACGCGGATTGACGAAGCGCGCGATATCACGCGATATCTGACCAACCTGTTGATTTTCCTCGGCCTTCTGGGCACGTTCTACGGCCTTGCCACCACGATTCCCGCGATTGTGGAGACGATCAAATCGCTGGCCCCCAAGGCGGGTGAGACAGGGGTGGAGATTTTCACCAAGCTGATGGGTGGCTTGCAGGAACAACTGGGGGGCATGAGCACGGCGTTTTCGTCGTCGCTGATGGGGCTTGCGGGGTCTTTGGTGGTGGGTATGCTGGAACTGTTCGCCAGCCACGGCCAGAACCGGTTTTACCGCGAACTGGAGGAATGGGTCTCGTCGATCACACGGCTTGGCCTGGCATCAGGCGACAGCGAAGGGGCGGACCAGTCGCTGATGATCCAGATCCTCGACAATGTGACCGGCCAGATCGAAGTGCTGCAAACCCTTTATGCTCAGGCCGAAGCGGGCCGCGAAGGCAGCGACGACAAGCTGGGCGAACTGGCGCAGGCGATGCGCAAGCTGGCCAAGGGGCTGGATAGCGGTGCAGGGCAGACCGAGGCACTGAACCGGATCGCCGACGGGCAAGAGCGGCTGATCAAGGCGCTGACCGGGGCCGAAGGCTCAGCCTATACCGATGCGGAAAGCCGGATGCGGCTGCGCTCGATTGATGTGCAGTTGCTGCGGATATTGGAAGAGATTTCGGCCGGGCGGCAGGAAAGCATTGCCGACCTGCGCGCCGACCTGACGGCGCTGACGACTGCGATCCGTGCCATGTCGCGCGGCGCGGTCGGCCGAGGTTGATATGGGCCTGAGCCGACATCGTCGCGACGGCGGCAATATCTGGGCCGGCTTTGTCGATGCGGTGACGACGCTTCTGATGGTGCTGATGTTCGTGCTGACCATCTTCACCGTCATGCAGACGATGCTACGCGACACCATCACAACCCAGGATACCCAACTTGCCTCGCTGAATGCCCAGGTTTCGCAATTGGCCGATGCGTTGGGGCTGGAACGCTCCAAATCAGCCGACCTGACCGCGCAGGTTGGAACGCTGCGCTCGAGCCTTGCGAGTGCCCAGGCCCAGAGCGACCAACAGGCCACGCTGATCGCCAGTCTGAACGCCGACCTCACCGCCAAGCAGGGCGAGCTTTCCGCCGCGCAGGGCAAGATCGTCAGTTTCGAGGCGCAGGTTGCCAGCCTACTGGCCGAACGCGACGCCCAAAAGGGCCAGATCGCGGCCCTGACGGCAAGCCTGAGCGACCTGCAGGCGGCGCACTCCAAGCTGATCACCGAGAAGGATGCGCTCGACCTTGCCATCGCCAAGGCGCGCGACGAGATCAACGCCGATCAAGAAGCGGCAAGGCTGGCCGCAGCCCGCCGCGACGCGCTGGAAGCGATGGTCGCCGGCTTGAAGAAAAGCGCAGCAGCGGGCGAGGTGTCGCTGGCCGCGGCTCTCGCGAGCCTGGAGGCAGCACAGGCCGACAAGACCGCGTTGACGGGGCAGGTCGGCACGTTGCAGGCGGGGCTTGCCCAGAGCCAGGCCGATCTTGCAAAGACGGAGGCCGGGCTTGCCCAGGCCAATTCGGACAAGACGGTGCTTGCGGGCCAAATTACCGCCATTCAGTCCGGGCTAACCCAGACCGAGGCCGATCTGGCCGCAGCACAGGCCAGTTTGACCCAGGCCAATACCGCGAAGACCAATTTGCAGGCCACCGCCGATGAACTTTCAGCGCGGCTGGCGGGCACGGAAACCAAACTGTCGGACGCCGAAAAAGCGCGGCTCGCCGAAGCCGCCGCTGCCGAGGCTTTGCGCCAACGGCTGGCCGGGGCGCAGACGGAGTTGACCGACGCTGAAAAGACCCGGCTGGAGGATTTGGCTGCCGCCGAAGCGTTGCGGGAAAAGCTGAAGAATTCAAACGCAGAACTGACCGCGATGACGCTGGCGTTGGAAGAACAGCGCAGGAAAGCGGAGGACACGCTGACCCTTTTGGCTGCGGCGCAGGCGGCGGCGGATGCAGCCAAGGCAGACAGCGCCGACAAGCAGGCCATGCTGACGGCGGCGCAGGCCGCGGCGGATGCAGCCACCAGTGACGGCAGCAAGAAGCAGGCGCTTTTGGCAGAGGCGCAGCGCATTCTCAGCGAGAAAGACCAGGAAGTCTTGAAGGCCGCCCGCGACATGGCGCTGCTCAACGAACAGATGACGGCGTTGCGCGCCCAGCTTGGCAGCCTGCAATCGCTGCTGGATGCCTCGGCGGCCAAGGACAGCGCCTCGAAAGTGCAGATCGACGCATTGGGTAGCCAGCTGAATTCGGCCTTGGCGCAGGTTGCGGCGGAGCAAAAGAAGCGCGCCGATCTTGAGGAGGCGGAACGCAAGCGGCTGGCGTTGGAAAATCAGGATCTATCAAAATATCGCTCGGAATTCTTTGGCGAGATGAGCCAGTTGCTGGCGGGGCAAAAGGGGGTGCGGGTGGTTGGGGACCGCTTTGTGTTCGACAGCGAGGTGCTGTTCAAGCCCGGCTCTGCCGATCTGGCGCAGGAAGGGCAAGACCAGATCAAATCGGTGGTGGATACGCTAAAGACGGTGGTCGACCAGATCCCGCCATCGATCAACTGGATCATCCGGGTGGACGGGCATACCGACAATGTGCCGATTTCGGGCAACGGTCAGTTTGCCGACAACTGGGAGCTGTCACAGGCGCGCGCTTTGTCAGTCGTGAAATACATGCAGAACGATCTTGGCTTTCCGCCGGAACGGCTGGCTGCGGCGGGGTTCGGGGAATATCAGCCGGTGGCTTTGGGTGACACGCCCGAGGCGCGGGCGCAGAACCGGCGGATCGAGCTAAAGCTGACGGAGAGGTAGGATGTCCGCGCGTGGGGCAGACATAATAAAGTGTGTAAACAATAAGTTACAGTTTGGGATTTACCCGGTCTTAACGATTACGTGTGCGGCAGGACTTGCACATCCGCGGTGACCTGATCGACCTTTGTACCGCTGCGAAACAGGCTGACCACACCGTGATAGGCGCCAACCGGCCACTCAGGGAGGGTCAGTTTTCTGCCCTCGGCGCGGAACATCTGGGCCTGAGGCTTTTCCAATACGGTGCCATGGCTGAAAAATGCGCCGCCCGGGCCGGTGATCTGGAAGGTCATGACATCATCTTTGCGAGTTCCGAACGCAAAGGCCCAAAGCACGATACCGGGCGCATTGGTGGCAAGGCTGGGCGTGTCGATCCCGGCGCGGACGGCTTCATAAGTCGGCGGAACAGCTGCAAACCCAGCCGCAAAAAAACCGCCCGGCTCATAGGGCACCGGACGGTTCCACAGACCGGGGCCGGGCGTGGCGTTGCAGGCGGCGGTCGGATCGGGTTCAAATGGATCGACGGTCTGGCCGTCGTGGCGGACGGTCAAGTGGACATGGGGGAAATCGGCCCAACCGGATTGACCGATCAGGCCAAGCTTGGCACCGGTTTCAACCGGTTCGCCGGGCTTCACCAGCAGCGAGCCCTTTTCCATGTGGCAATATTGGGTTTCCCAGCCGCCCTCATGCGTGATGATCACGCCGTTGCCGCACTCTTTGCCGAGAATTCTGGGCTGGAAATCTTCGACCCCATCGCGGACGGCTTTGACCACACCACGGGCGGCGGCGAGAACGGCCACCCCTTGCGCCATCTCGGCCCGGCTGTTCAGCGCGATGTCGGTGCCGTCGTGGCCGTCATAGCTGAGCGGACCGCAGGTGAAATCGGTGGCGGCCGGGCCGGGGTCATGGTCGACATATTGCTGGATGTGGCAGGTCGTGCCGAGGGCGCAGTCGGCAGGCCAAGCCAGTTCAAAGGCCCCCGCCGGTTGGGCGAGGGCCAATGTCAGAAAGGCAAGGGCACGGATCACTTTGCCATCAGCAGCGGCGGTTTCTGCCCTGTCAGGCGCGGTTTTTCCGGTTCCGAATAGGTCAGTACGATGGCGTCATCTTTAACGCCGACATGAACGAGACCGCCCTTGGTCAGCTTGCCGAACAACAACTCTTCCGCGAGCGGCTTCTTGATGTGCTCTTGAATGACACGGCCGAGAGGTCGCGCGCCCATCTTGTCATCGTAACCCTTCTCGCCAAGCCAGGCGGCGGCTTCTGGGGACAGGTCGATGTGAACGCCGCGGTCCAGAAGCTGTGCCTCCAGCTGCATGACGAATTTCTCGACAACTTGCAGAATGACTTGCCGGTCGAGGGGCGCGAAGGCAATCACCGCGTCCAGACGGTTGCGGAATTCCGGGGTAAAGGTGCGTTCGATGGCAGCGCTATCCTCGCCATTGCGTTTGGCCCGATTGAAGCCGATCGATTCCTTGGCGGCGTCGGAGGCCCCCGCGTTGGTGGTCATGATCAGCACGACATTGCGGAAATCGACCGCGCGGCCGTTGTGATCGGTCAGCTTGCCGTGATCCATCACTTGCAGAAGGATGTTGTAGACATCCGGATGGGCCTTTTCGATTTCGTCGAGCAAGAGCACGCAATGGGGATGCTGGTCGACGCCGTCGGTCAGCATGCCGCCCTGATCAAAGCCGACATAGCCCGGCGGGGCGCCGATCAGGCGGCTAACCGCGTGTTTCTCCATGTATTCGGACATGTCGAAACGCAGAAGCTCGACGCCAAGGGTCGAGGCCAGCTGCTTGGCAACCTCGGTCTTGCCCACCCCAGTTGGCCCGGCGAAGAGGTAGTTGCCTATGGGCTTTTCGGGTTCGCGCAGGCCGGCACGGGCGAGCTTGATGGCCGAAGCAAGGGATTCAATCGCCTTGTCCTGCCCAAACACCACGCGCTTGAGCGACTTTTCCAGATCGCGCAGCACTTCGGCATCGTCCTTGGAGACGGTCTTGGGCGGGATGCGGGCGATCTTGGCGATCACGGCCTCGATCTCCTTGATGCCGATGGTCTTGCGACGCTTGGCCTCGGTGAACAGGTGCTGGGCGGCCCCGGCCTCGTCGATGACGTCGATGGCCTTATCGGGCAGCTTGCGGTCGTGAATGTAGCGGGCCGACAGTTCCACGGCGGCCTTGATGGCGTCGTGGGTGTAGCGCAGGTCGTGATGTTCTTCGAAATAAGGTTTCAGGCCCATCAGGATTTTGACGGTATCCTCGACCGAGGGTTCATTCACGTCGATCTTCTGGAACCGGCGCGACAGAGCGCGGTCTTTTTCGAAGTGCTGACGGTATTCCTTGTAGGTCGTGGACCCCATGCAGCGCATCTTGCCGCCTTGCAGGGCGGGTTTCAGGAGGTTCGAGGCATCCATCGCGCCGCCCGAAGTGGCACCGGCACCGATGACGGTGTGAATTTCGTCGATGAAGAGGATGGCGTCGGGGTGATCTTCCATCTCTTTGACGACCGCTTTGAGGCGTTCTTCGAAGTCGCCACGATAGCGGGTGCCAGCGAGCAAAGCGCCCATGTCGAGCGAAAAGATGGTGGCATGGGCGAGAATCTCAGGCGTTTCACCACGGACGATCTTCAGGGCCAGACCTTCGGCAATGGCGGTCTTGCCGACACCGGGGTCGCCAACAAGCAAGGGGTTGTTCTTGCGGCGGCGGCAGAGGACCTGGATGCAACGCTCAACTTCAGCCTCGCGACCGATCAGGGGGTCAACCTCGCCCTTGCGGGCCTTGATGTTGAGGTCGACGCAATATTTCGACAGCGCCGAATCCTTGGTCTCACCCGCCTCGCCCTTGGGGGTTTCGTGGTGTTCATCGGCACCGGTCACCGGACGCGCCTCGCCAAAGGAGGGGTCCTTGGCGACGCCGTGGGCGATGTAGTTGACAGCGTCGTAGCGGGTCATGTCTTGTTCTTGCAGGAAATAGGCCGCGTTCGATTCGCGTTCGGCAAAGATGGCGACCAGGACGTTGGCGCCCGTCACTTCGGTCCGGCCCGAAGATTGGACGTGGATGGCGGCACGCTGGATCACCCGCTGGAAGGCGGCGGTCGGCACGGCCTCTGACCCCTCGACATCGGTCACAAGGGTGGACAGATCGTCGTCGATGAAATCGACCAGGGTCTTTTTCAGCGCGTCCAGATCGACGGAGCACGCTTTCATGACGCGCGCGGCGTCGGGTTCGTCGATGAGGGCCAACAGGAGATGTTCCAGGGTGGCCAGTTCGTGGCGACGGGCGTTGGCAAGTGCCAGGGCGCCGTGGATGGCTTGCTCGAGCGTGGTCGAAAATGATGGCACTTTAGCGTGCTCCTGTTTTGCAGGTCCACGGGCCCCGGACTGTCCGGCAGGCCCGTTACGACCGTGGCCTCATACTGTTAAGGATCGGTGTTATTTGGCAATCTTCAAGCTCTATTTGGTGTGCAAAACGCATTCCGTAAGGACCGTGCTGAAAAAGTGATTGTTCCCGCCTAGAATTTATCCTTGCGCGACCGGATTTCGGCAAAGGCCTCGGCATCGCTGGCGTCGGGCATGCCGATCAGCGTCTTCACATGCGGCAGGCGGGCGCGCAGGAACGGGTTGGTTGCCAGTTCGCCTGACAGACGCGAGGGCACGGTCGGGCGATTTTCGGCGCGGGCTTTGGCGACCTTGGCGGTGCGGGCGATGAGGGCGGGGTTGTCAGACTCGATGGTGGCGGCAAAGCGCAGGTTGGTTGTGGTGTATTCATGGCCGGAACAGATCAGCGTCTCGCCCGGCAAGGCCGCGAGTTTCATCAGGCTTTGCCACATCAGCGCGGGCGTGCCTTCGAGCAGGCGACCGCAACCACCCGTCATCAGGCTATCGGCGGTAAGGGCGATGCCTGAAACCGGCAGGTAGAAGGCGATATGGCCAAGTGTGTGGCCGGAGACATCAAGTACTTGGGCCTGTTCGGGGCCGATCTGGACGCTGTCGCCTTCGGCAAGGGCGCGGGCAAGCGGCGGCAATCGATGGGCATCGGCGCGGGCGCCGAGGATAGGGGCCGAGGTCGCGGCAACAACGTCAGGAACGCCCTGGATATGGTCCGAATGGTGATGGGTCAGCAGAATCTGATCGAGATGCCAGCCGCGGGCAGCGAGGGTGTTGAGGATGGGGGTAGCCTCGGGCACGTCGACCAACGTGGTGTGGCCAGAAGCATCATCATGCATAAGGAAGGCGTAATTGTCCTTGAGGCAGGGGATGGTCACGAGTTCCAGCAGCATGGTGTCCTCCTTCGGCTGGAGCCAGCCTGACGCAAAGGGATGGCGGGTGCAATTGGGGGCGGTGAGCTAGCGGAGCGGCCAAGGGGCCGCACGCCTATTTCTCGCCTCTGTCCCAAGCACCAACCGGCTTGGGACAGGTGTCAAATGCAGCTGTGGCGTTAGGGCTGATCGTTGCTATGCTGGCAGGCGAAATCAGGATCGGGACTGAAATGCATCTGGACGTGCTGGACCTGCGCAACTTTTACTACCGCACCGCTCTGGGGCGGGTGGCGCAGCGTGCGATCCGCGATGAGGTGGTGAAGATGTGGCCGCCATTGGCCGGGCAAACCGTCGCGGGCTTCGGCTTTGCGGTGCCGCTGTTGCGCCCCTATCTGGCGGAGGCGCGGCGCGTCATTGCGCTGATGCCCGCGCCGCAGGGTGTGATGCCGTGGCCTGCGGGCGAGGCCAATGTCAGCGTGCTGTGTGAGGATGCGGCCTGGCCACTGTCGACAGGCTTTGTTGACCGGCTGATTGTGGTGCATGGCTTGGAAACCTCTGACAACTCGGCGGCGGTACTGGAGGAGAGTTACCGGGTGCTTGGCCCGGGTGGGCGGGCGCTGTTTGTGGTCCCCAACCGGATCGGGCTGTGGTCACGCCGCGATGGCACGCCCTTTGGGTTTGGCCGGCCCTATTCGAACGGCCAATTGGAAGCGGAGTTGAAGCGGCATGGCTTCAGCCCCGAGCGCAGCCAGACCGCGCTGTTCGCCCCGCCGTCACAAGGGCGGTTCTGGCTACGCACATCGGCGATTTGGGAATGGCTGGGGCGAAGCGCGCCTTGGCTGGCGGGCGGAGTGCTGATGGTCGAGGTCAGCAAGCAGGTTTATGCGCCGACGCGAGGCGGGCTTGGTGCGATTGTGTCGCGGCCGCTGAAGAGCCTGCAAGGGCTGCCCGCAGCCCAACCGACTCCCAGACGACAGGCCCCCACCAGCGAAGTATAGCGGTGGTTCAGCGGGCCAAAGCGGTTCCTTGTGGCGGCCGTTGCAGCACAGACGCCGGGCCATGGCAGTTTCGAACCTGACCCGGCACAACGCGGAGCTGCTGTCGCAAACGGCTTGGACAAATATCCGTGTCCTTCCCTGTTGCGGGGTGGGAGAGGCTCTGCTATGGACGCCCGAAATCGACAGACGCAGACAGCTTACGTGTGCGCCAACGGAGTCTCTTGATCCGCGCGAATTGGTGGGTTGGGCGACGAAAAACAGCGGAAGGGTTGACGTGTCCGAACCAGCATCAATCTCCCTCAGCATCGCGGGGCGTTATGCTCAGGCCTTGTTTGAACTTGCCAGGGAAGCAGGCGGCCTCGCGGCCCTTGAGGCCGATACCGACGCATTGGGCGACGCGCTGAAGATCAGCCCGGAATTCGCAGCCATGATCGCCTCGCCGGTGATCGGGCGCGACGAGCAGGCGGCGGCAGTGCAGGCCGTGGTGGCCAAGATGGGGGTTTCGACCCTGATGGCCAACACCCTCGCCCTGATGGCCAGCAAACGCCGGTTGTTCGTGATGCCGCAACTGGTTGCCGACCTGCGCGCCCGCATCGCGGTGGAAAAGGGCGAAGTGACGGCGGACGTGACCTCGGCCTCCGCTCTGTCGTCGGACCAGGTCGCGACCTTGATGGCCACACTGAAAGCCAGCTCCGGTAGCCAAGTCAAACTGAACGCCACTGTCGATGAAAGCCTCATCGGTGGTCTTATCGTCAAGCTGGGTTCGACCATGATCGACACTTCGGTCAAGGCCAAGCTCGCAGCACTCCAGAATGCAATGAAAGAGGTTGGGTGATGGGAATCCAAGCAGCAGAAATTTCTGCAATCCTGAAGGACCAGATCAAAAACTTTGGCAAGGACGCCGAAGTGGCCGAGGTTGGCCGGGTGCTGAGCGTCGGCGACGGAATCGCCCGCGTCTATGGCCTGGACAATGTGCAGGCCGGTGAGATGGTGGAGTTTCCCGGCGGGATCCGCGGGATGGCCCTGAACCTCGAGGTCGACAACGTCGGGATCGTGATCTTCGGCTCGGACCAGGACATCAAGGAAGGCGACACCGTCAAGCGCACCAAGTCCATCGTGGACGTGCCGGTGGGCAACGGGCTGCTCGGCCGCGTTGTGGACGGTCTGGGCAACCCGATCGACGGCAAGGGGCCGATTGCCTCGACCGAACGGCGCCAGGCTGACGTCAAGGCGCCGGGCATCATCCCGCGCAAATCGGTGCACGAGCCGATGGCGACGGGCCTAAAGGCTGTAGACGCGATGATCCCGATTGGCCGTGGTCAGCGCGAACTGATCATCGGTGACCGCCAGACCGGCAAGACCGCCATCATTCTGGACACGATTCTGAATCAAAAGGGCGGCGACGTAATTTGCATTTATTGCGCGATCGGGC
>JANXPK010000064.1 GCA_025357355.1 Rhodobacterales bacterium | reverse complement strand
CGCCTCGCGCAAGCGCCGGTACGCATCGCCTGAAGTTTCACGGTTGGTAGCCAGCAACAGATCATGCGCCCGCAGATGCACCTCCCGCGCCACCGGCTGGCCTGCATTCAGCGCCGCCTTCAACTGGCTGGTGCAATAGATCAGGATGTCCTTGTCATGGATCGTGGCCCGCCCCTTGACCGACGGCGTCACCTCGATCTCGACCCCGTTATGGGCATAGCGCAGGATGGCCAGATCCGGCCGCGTGGCCAGCGAAAACAGCGGATGCTCCATGCTGGCCAGATCATCCTTGGGCAGAGCCCCCAACACATCACAGGTAAAGAAATCAGCCCGCACCGCCAAAGCGGGGGCAGATTGCGGAGCTCTGCCAAGTGCCATTGCCATGCTGCGCCTCGTCCTGCTCGACCGTGTTTGCCGGATGCCCCGGGTCCTGGCGCCCGGTCCACACCCCCCACGATTCGTGGTTTCATTGACACTCAGCTTAAAGTTATCCACAACAGCCGTCCAGCCAGAGCCACTTCTCCACTTCAGCCGCGCTGCCAGCAACCCACTGACGGGGTTTCGGAATCATCCCTGCGGGGTTTCAGAGTCGCAAGATCGGGGTTTCAGAGTCGCCCCTGTCCGCGGCTCTGACTGCAACAGGCTGATCTGACGTCAAAATCAGGCAACTTACGCTACCCAATCCCACCCATAACTCTGCTATAACATATTCATAACTGAAATAGCGGACCCCGTGCGGCCTACGGACCACCCCTCAAGCCAAAAAAAGCTGAGAATACGCCTGATTGCTGCCTGTCCCAGTATAAATATTATAATCATACCTTTTTCGTGATCTTGTTATTTTTTCATGATATATGCGATAAACTCCGCCGGAAACACCAGATGCAAGATGTGACCTCCGCCCGCCTTACCGCCCTTGCCGCCAAGGTTCTGGACGCCCCTGCTGCCAGACCACCCGTCGAACGGCTGTTTTCAATCTGGGAAATCACCTCCTGGATATTACCCGTGGCGCCTGAACATTTCCGCCGGGTTCTGGCCGCCGCACCACACCTGCCCCAGGGCAATACAGGTACCGAGGGCGGCACGCGCTGGTTCAGCCAGACGGACCTCGCCGTTCTGCGCAGCCATTTTGCCAGCGGTCCGCGTGGCGCCCGTTACCGGCCTGCGTTGTCCCCGGACGCCCGTGCGCCCCTTGTCACCATGACCGGGCCCCTGGGTGTCATGGGCCGCACGACCTGCCTGTTGCATCTTGCCGTGGCGGGCGCACTCTGCGGGTACCGGATCTTGGTGATTGAGGGTGATCCTGCCGGCTTGTTGCGCCACACCCTGCCTGCGCCGGTTGATTTCGGGGGTCATCGTTCGACCGGGCAGGGTCTCTTGTCGCTGATCGCGCGGTCGGCGGCCGAGCATCTGTTACGGCTCAACCAGATGCGGCTGGACCGGGGGGACGCCCCTCAGCCGATGGATGAAGGCTTGACGGGGGCGTTGAACCTGGCCTCTGCCGATCTGATCCGGCCCTCGCTCTGGCCGGGGCTTGATGTGATGGCGCTGCCGGTCGAGGCCATGCTGGGCGATGTGCAGATTGCCGGCTGGCGGCAGGGGCTGCGCGGCTGGCAGCCCGGTGGCGCCCTTGCGACGGCTTTGGACCGGGATGGCATCAGGCAGCGCTATGATCTGATCCTGTGTGACACGCCGCGCGGCCTGGGTCCCCTGGCTTTGTCGCTGCTGACCTCCGCCGATGTGCTGCTGGCGCCCCTGCCCTTGCAGGACGGCGCTTTGGCGCGGCTTGGCGCGGGGCTGCAGGCCCTGGCCTCTGCCACCGCTCTGATCGAGGCCGAGGCGCAGACCGCCGCCCGCGCCCTGGGCCAGACCGCCGCGCCGCAGGTCTGGCAGCGGCTTTGGGTTCTGCCCAACCGCGCCGGTGCAGATGCAGCCCACCAGATGGCCGGTTTCGCGGCGAAACTGGGCGAGGCGTTGTTGCCCACCCCGCTGCCCGAGGTTGATGCCGTGGCGCGCGGCCAGGGAGCGCAGCTTTATGATCTGGATTACCGGGTTCTGGGCCGCCTGACCTATGCCCCCATGCGGCAGGCCTGCGATGCGGCATGGCGTGGTCTGGCGACGGCGCTCTTTGCCGATCAAGGTTTCGCCGCGAAACCTTGATCGGCGAAACCTTAATCCGGCAGGCGGCTCAGCCAGCGGCGCAGCTGGTCCATCAGTTGATCGACCATGGTCACATCAACCACAGTCCCGCGCAGCCGGATCGAATAGCCATCCTCATGCAGCACCCGCTCCATGCTGACGCCATTGGCCAGATCCTCGGGCGCACGGCTTGACCTGGCAAAGCGGGCCCGCGGCCGCCCGCCTTGATCGGGGCTACGCTCCACCGCTTCGGCTGCCGCGACAATCGGCTCCAACAGCGCCCATTCCAAGGCGGGCCCGCCCCGGGTCGAGCCGCGCAGTGCGGCGCGCAATTGTGGGGCATAGCCCTCGCGCAGGGCATAGGCGAGCCGCAGGCCGTTGCGTTCGGACAGGTCGGTGGGAAATTGCAGCATGTCGCCCAACTCGTCATGGACATGGGCAAAGCTGCGGATCTTGGACCGCTTGGCTTTGGACGCCGCGGCAAAAATCGTCTCTATCGCCGCTTCAGTGTCTGGAAAAGCCCCGAGACTGGCCGCCACGACAGCAATCCGCCCGCGCTCATAGGGCGTGACCTGGCTGCGCAGTTCGTTTTCCTCGACCATGGCGGTGTATAGGGCCGCGGCCTCATAGGGTGGGCGGATGATGGCCTTGATCGTGGCCCAGGCCGCCGGGTCCTGGTCTTGCAACTGCCGCAGCACCGTGACGCGCCGCCAGCCCGAGACCAGGCCGTAGCGGCCGTCCGCCAGCAGCATCACCTCGATGGGCAGACGCAGGCCATTGGCCACAATCGAGGTCTTGAGCTCTTCCAGTTCCGTGGCTTCCACCACGATCCGGTCGCGCATCATGTGATCAAGATCAATCTGATCAAGTGGCAGGTCGGTGATCACCCGGCCCTGTTCCACGGCTTGCCGCCAAGCCACCGCATCGACACTGTCACGGGCCATAGAGACCCTTTTTTCCACATCCAGCGGCTCGGCGGCCCGGGCAATCTCGCCGGCAATCTGGGCGATGGGGGCGACAAGGCCGGTGCGGTCCGACCCAAGACGGTCCGGCAAAGGTTTCGCCGCGAAACCGGCCTCAAGGTCGGCGAGTTCTTCGGCCCCCGGGGCCTCAAGCCTTCTGCGTCTTGCCATCCTCTGCCCCTTTTGCCATCTGCTCATCGCGCCACCAGGCGCCGATCAGCAATTCCTTGAATTCCGCATAGGTGCGGTCAAAGGCTTCGCGCCCGCGCAGATAGGTGTCGCGGTTGAAATCGCGGTAATCGGCCTCGTAGATACCGTTCACCTGCTCTCCCGCTTGCCCCACCAGGGCGGTGAATTCCTGCCGGTAGGTGTTCATGAAATCGCCGAAATAGGCCTGGATCACATTGGCCAGATCGGTCTCTTGCCCGGCATCAAAGCGGGTGATGATGGCGCGGACCACATCCCATTCAAACTTGATCTCCCCCAGACCCAAGGCGCGCCTTTGCGAATTCTCACCCTCTTCGATGCTGGCAAAGGTGGCGTGAAGCATGTCGAAAAACCGCCCGGTGCTGTCGAACTCCAGAAAGGACGCCCCCAAGGGCACCAGCAGGATATCAGCCGCAGACAATGAATTTATCGTAAGATAGCCGAGCGCCGGCGGGGTATCGACAAAGACGATGTCATAGTGGTCCAGGATGCCTTCATTGGTCAGAAAATTGCCCAAGGCGTTCCAGAGCTGCCACGAGCGCAGGGCCATGCGCCAGACCGGGATCTGAAATTCGGCCCAATAAAGGTTCAACTGCGCGCCGATCAAGTCGATGTTCGGCCAATGGGTTTTCTGGATCAGTTCCTTGGATTCAGTCTCTAATGCGGCAATCAGGGTCTCATCCAGCGGTGTCGTCGGATGGCCGCCCGCGGCCCGCACCCGGTTTTCGGCTTGCAGCGCCAGGGCGTAATCCTTGGCGATCAGCGGAAAGACGGTCTGCCATTCATCCGTCACCTGACCGCCAAGAATCGAGGTCATCGAGCCCTGACTGTCCATGTCGATCACCAGCACCTTGTAGCCGTCAAGGGCCGCCGCCATGGCCAGATGGGCGCAGGTCGTCGTCTTGCCTGAGCCACCCTTGAAATTGGCCACGGCCACGATCTTGGCGGGCAGGCCGGCGGGGCGGTAAGGCAGGTATTCTTTTTGCGCCGAACCTTCTGCGGCAAGATGGGCGCGCAGGGCCAGCACCTCTTCCAGGGTGAACCATTTGGCGCCCGCCTCGCCCTCGCCCTGGGGCAAGTCGGGATGGGCGCGCAGCACGCGACGCAGATGGGCCGGGGCGACCGGGATCAGGTATTTGGTGATCTCCCAGATTGAAAAGCGGCGCAGGCGCTTCTTGCCATCGGGGGCGTAGCCGCGCTTGGCCAGATCATCGCGCCCCTTGCCGCAAAAGGCCGCAGCCTTGGCAAAGCGGGTGGTGTCCACCATCGGCCCCAGCTTGGCGGCGGCACGGGCGGGGTCGAGATTGTGATAGGGCTGCGGAGCGGTTGCGTCGGGCTTCTTGCTCATGTCTTGCGCCACGCCTTTTCCTGGAGAACCTTCTTGAGGGCGGTGTTTCGCGGTATGTGCGGTAGTTTCACTATTATCACCCAAACTACCGCACATAAAGGTGAAATTGTAAAGGGAAAGGCAAGGGCGGGGGGCTTGCCTTTCGTGCCCTCGGCGAAGGCGGGGGCGTCAATGGGTCAGCGGATTGCTCAATATGCTTTGCATCTTGTCGAGATCGAGTGTTTCGCCGAGCTTTTCAAACAGCGGGAAAAGCGAGGTCGGGTCGGCTATCGTCTCTTCATAGAACACATGATGGGAAATTCGTGGATTGGCCACGGCGAAGGCGGCAAAGTGGGTGTCCATCCGCGCCACCAGTTGCAGCACTTTCTTCTCGGGCTGATTGGCCCACCATTTCGACTTGGCAACCTTCTCGCCGCGGCGGGAGTTGAAGACGAAGAAGGCATTGTGAAAGTTTCGCCGACAGAATTGCAGGAATACGGGGAAGTCGTCACCGAGCCGGTGGTAGCGAATTTCCTTGAAGCCGATCCACCGTGCCGCCGGGGGCGGGTGCAGGATCTCTTGCGTGAACACCTCGACCAGGCGCTGCTCGAAGCGGTCAGGATCGATCCTGTGGGCGCCATGCCAGGGATGGTCCGCGGGATGCGGTTTGCGCCCCCAGGTTTCGCGCGCCAGGTGCGCCGCTTTGCTGGCGTGGAAAAGCCCTTCGAGCGCGCCGCCATTCTCGCC
>JANXPK010000058.1 GCA_025357355.1 Rhodobacterales bacterium | reverse complement strand
CCGGTGGTCGTCTCGCCGGTGAAGGCGATCTTGGCGATGCGGTTGCTTTGGGCCAGCGGCTTGCCGGCCTCGACGCCGAACCCGGTGACGACGTTGAGCACGCCGGGCGGCAGCAGGTCCTGGATCAATTCCACCAGAACGAGGATCGAAGCCGGGGTTTGCTCGGCCGGTTTCAGCACCACACAATTGCCAGCCGCCAGCGCCGGAGCCAGTTTCCACACCGCCATCAGCAGCGGAAAGTTCCACGGGATGATCTGGCCGACAACGCCGAGCGGTTCGTGGAAGTGATAGGCCACGGTGTCATGATCAATCTCGGACAGCGAGCCTTCCTGCGCCCGGATCGCCCCCGCGAAATAGCGGAAGTGGTCGATGGCCAAGGGCAGATCGGCGGCGGTCGTCTCGCGGATCGGCTTGCCGTTGTCCCAGGTCTCGGCCAGCGCCAGCAGCGCCAGGTTCCGCTCCATCACATCGGCGATCTTGTTCAGGATCACGGCGCGTTCAGCGACCGAAGTTTGGCCCCATTTGGTTTTGGCGGCATGGGCCGCATCCAGCGCCGCCTCGACATCGGCCGCTTCCGAGCGGGCGACGGTGCAGATCACTTCGCCGGTGATCGGCGAGGTGTTCTCGAAGGTGCGGTCCGACTTCGCGGGCACCCATTTTCCGCCGATGAAATTGCCGTAAGCCGCCTTGAACGGCGACGCGGACGTGCGGAAATATTCCACTTTATTCATGTTGTCCTCCCAGACGCTGCATCCGTGATGCCATCACGGACGGGCCGCCTCCTTGCGGCACTGGCATCAAGCTGGACCGGGCATCACCGTCTGTCAGCCGGGGGGCAAGCGATGGGGACCCTAACCTGTCGCGGTCTTGCGACAGGTTGGGGCTACAAAATCACTTTGAACGTGGCCCGAGCTTGCGGTGGAGGGTGGCCCGGCTGATGCCAAGCCCGCGCGCGGCGGCCGAGACGTTGCCCCCGGCCCGCGCCAAAGCCCGTGCCAGCAGCGATCGTTCGGCATCCTCCAGCGTTTCGGCTCCACGGTGTCCCAGCACGTCCGACGCCGGGCGCGGCTGGTTTTGCAGATCGCCCGACAGACCCAGATGCAGCCGCGCGGCGCGGGTGGCCCCGACCACCAGGTCGTCGTCGTCCACCGCCAGGAGCCCGCCGAGATGGCGCTCGTTCCCCGGCACCAGAACCATCCGGGCCTTGGGAAAGGCGTCTTGAAAAGCCTGCGCCTCGATCTTCTGGGCCGTTTCGGTGACGGCTTGAACGACCAGGGTCATGAACCCCTTGGTCAGATCGCTGCGGGCCGACGACACATCCAGAACCCCCGCCAGATTGCCCTGCGGGTCAAAGACCGGGGCCGTCATGCACGACAGGATGGTGTTGTGCGCCAGAAAATGCTGGTTGCGGTGGATCGTGACGACCTGCCCTTCCACCAGACAAGTGCCGATGCCATTGGTGCCCTGCTCGGCCTCGGTCCAGACGGTGCCGGTCCACAGACCCCAGTTGGCAAAAACCGGATCGTCCGCCGGCGCGCCGCGCCGTTCCAGAGGTACGCCGTTCGCATCGGCAAGCAAGATGCAGCAGCCAACCGAGCCAACCGCCTGAAACAACCGGTCGAGGTTCGGCCCCGCGGCGTGGATCAGCGGTGCCATCTTCTCGCGCGCGGCCGCCAGTTCGGCCGCCATCATGCGTTCTGGCCGCCGTACGCGGGCCGGGTCCAACCCATGCAGATGCGCCGACCTGCTCCATGATGCGACCAGCGGCGAAAGGGCTGCCTCACCTCGGGCCAGGGCAGCTTCGATCTCGGTCAAGTGGTGGTCAGCGGGGCGGACAGGCATCGCGACACTCCGGCAAGGGGAAGGCTGTGAATGTAGGCAAGATAGTGGAGGTTGTCATCGCCTGCGGCAGACCAAGCCGGGTCTGGTCGTTGCGGTCAAAGCTAAGGATCCAGGTCACCAGGCGGTCAGCGTGATTGGGTCCGTGCCCGCACAGGATCAGACCAATCCCCGCTGGCGCCCAACCGCGCAGATGGTCCGACAATCGAAGGAGATTGCGGAAGGTCACCTGACAGGCCGCACCCGAGGCCGACAACACTCCGCCAACCAGTCGCGCCGCCAGCAGCAAGGCGCCACGGCCAAGAGGCTCGAAAGTGTTATTGGCCCAAAAGGTTTGCAACCGCCGCCTCATCCAGATCGACGTTATAGAACACGTGCTATAAGCCCCTCACCTCTGCCTTCAGGTCAACTTCCGCCCGATCAGGGTATCGCACATGCTCATTCCACTGTAGCCCGATCAGCCGGTTGATTGAAGATGGCGAGCCGATGAACCCGAAAGGGCGCGACGGCGCCAACAATACCCGACCTTGGGCTACGCCAGACACACCGGCCCAGCCAGTCATCGCCGTGGCACTTTCGGCGAACGCGGGATCAAGCGTGATGACGACGTCAGGATAACTCCACGCCACCCGGAAAGAGCGACGGCTCAGGTTTACCTGGACGTCACGGTCAAAGAGACTGAAAGTGATTTCAACGCAGATCGATCAATCGATTGCGCGTCTCTCCAGCGTACGTTACCCAGCAAGCGTAACCGTCCGGCCTCACTGCGCTGCCTGCGTTGAAGAGTGTGGGATAATGTCCGCTTGGGATAGCGGACATTATGGGGGCGCCGATGGCTCGTCGGACGCGGCGGTTGTGGTCTGACGAAGAGAAGCGGTCGATCTGCCAGCAGACGACAGCACCTGACGTTTCGGTCGCGCAGGTGGCGCGGCGGTATGCGATGAATGCCAACTTGATTTTCGCGTGGTTGCGTGACGCGCGTTTTGCGCCGGAAGCGGCCCAAGCCACTGCGGAGGAGCCCTGTTTCCTGCCGGTCGAGATTGTGGCTCACGTCCGCCGCGACGACGAGCGGCGCGTCAGCAATGACGGTCAGATCGAGGTCGAGCTTGCAGGTGGGCCCCGG
>JANXPK010000055.1 GCA_025357355.1 Rhodobacterales bacterium | reverse complement strand
CCGATATTTGCAGGAACGTAAAATCATTCGGCCCCACTGTCGCAGCCTCTGCCTCACCGAGCAGCGACAGCGATCTGGGCACGCCGCCCGCAACCGTCCATAAAACGCCGGTGCCCGCCCAGATCATGCATTCCAACGCGTGCCGCCGCCCTGCGCCGTCTTTCCCGAGTTCCTCGTCTGCCATCTGATCCTCCTGCACAAAGCCGCATGGGCTTCAACAGTGGAGACTCGGGCACCGGGGGATTTATTCCGCCACGCCTGCGCCACCGGTTCACCGATGCGTGACCTTTGCCAGACTTGCCGTGCCTCCGCCCGACAGCTAGTAATTGCTCAGTGGCGCTCAACCGGGAAAAATCCATGGCTAGGTGCGGGCAAATGAGCCAAATTCCTGCAACCCCAGATCGGAAGACCATGCGCATGCAGTCCCCCCGCTTGCTGATCCTTCTTACGTTTCTGCTGTTTTCCCAAATGCAGCCGGAAACTGCCGTCGGCGATACGGTTTCGGCTCCGGTTCAGGCCCTGGTTGCCGCCAGCACAGTCGTGAAATATCTGGACAAGGATTATGGCAGTGTCACCAGCGCGACCCTGAACCACGCCATTGCTGACGCGCGCACCGCCTTCAAGGCCACACCTGATGCGGTCTACGCGATCATCTTGCCGGCCGGCAACTTTGCCATGCCCGATACAATCGATGTGTCACAAGTAAAACCCAGCCCGAAGGGTCGACTGGTCATCGCCGGTCAGGGCCCCGAGTTGACCACCATCGTGCAAGCGCCAGACCAGACCGGCATCACTGGCTCAGACGTGTTTCGGGTCACCTTTCAGGGCCTGCATTTCACCCTGCCGATCCAGACGACGACGCAAGGCCATCTCGTCTCGGTCACGCCCGATAGCCTGGTGCTCGACATCTCTCCCGGCTTCCCCTCACCTCAAGATCTGATGGACAAGGCTTATGCCACGTCACAGGGCTGCGAAAAGGTGGCGGCGGCGGCAGGGGGCTGGGGGCGCTATCTTAAGATCTGGTCGGACAGCAAGACCGATCCGCAGATGGAAAACATGGACCAGCAGCAGGTCTCCTTCTGCAAGCCGGAGCCGGTGGCCGGAGTTCCCGGTCGCTGGGCTTTTTCACTGCGGGTTCGCAATGGGCAGGTGGCAGCCCCACCCTATCCGGTAGGTGGACTGATCGCCGTCAAGTCAAAATTCATGGAAAGCGCTTATCACTTCTGCGGCGGCGATGATTTCGAGTTCAAGGATGTCCTGTTCACCCAACGCAGCCGCGGTATCTGGCGCTGCGGGTTCAATCACGTGCATCTTGACGGCGTTCAGGTGCTGCGCCCGGCACCGATCCAGGGTCAGGCGTCAATCCTGTCCTCCCCCGGTGGCGGGCCGCAGATCGGTGAGCTGGGCACGCCCAGCACGGGCCACCTAATTGAAAACAGCCTTTTCGTCGGCACTGGGGACGATGCTATCGCCTTCTTTGATGCCAGTGGCGTCGTGCGCGACACAACGGTGCAGGATTCATGGGGGCGGGTCAACCTGAACCAGAGTCCTGGTGTGGACCTGACCAATACCAAAGTGATCCGCACCCGGGTGGTGCGGCAATAGGGCCCGCGACCGATGTCATTCGTCGCACCGAAAGACCGGTCAAACACCGGCAGCGCCCCTCTCTGACGCGCCATGATCTAGCCGCGCTTGACCGGCATCGAACGGAAGCGCGCCACGGTTTCCCGCTCGGCGCGGCGGCATGCGACAGGGGCCAGACCGCGCGCGATCAGGTCCATATCCTCCAGCACCCGCTGGCCGATCTCAGCCATCGCCAGCGGCAATGCCCCGGCCCGGTGCGGCGAGAACAGGATGTTCGGCACCGCGCGGATCGGGTCGTCCCTGGGGGCCGGTTCGACCGGAAACACATCGGTGGCCACCCGGATGCGCCCGCTGCGCGCGGCGGCGGTCAGCGCGGTAAAATCGGCGGCGGCAGCCCGCGACATCAGCAAAAGCATGGCGCCCGGCTGCATCGAGGCCAAAGCCTCGGCATTGATCAGATGGGCATTTTCGACGGTGATCGCCGCCATGACAAAGACAAAGCGGTTGGCGGCCATCACCGTGGCAAAGCTTGCAGGCTCCACCCCCAGCCGCCGCAAATGGCCGTCGGGCAACCAAGGGTCGTAAACCTGCACGCGAACCCCAAAAGGCGCCAGCAAGCGGTACAGCGAGCGGCCCAGGTCGCCGAACCCCACGAATCCCACCGAAGATCCGGTCAGAAGCTCGGACTGCTGGTTGCCGTCAAACAGCCATTTCTCGGTCCCCCGCTGGAACGCCGCATGCTCACCGTGGATATTGCGGGCCAGTGACAGCGCCATGCCCAGCGCCATCTCTGCCACCGGCAGCGCAAAGACCGCCCCCGGCGCCAGTACGTGAATGCCGCGGCGAAAGCATTCCTCATAGTCGATGTTGGGCAGAAAGTTGGTCTCGACGTTGAAGATCACCCGCAGGTTCTCCGCCATGTCCAGCCGGTCGCGCCCCATCCTTTGCTGGCTGATCAGGATGTCGGCGGTCGGCAAGTGGCGGGCATAAAAGGCGTCGCGCGGCTCTCCCTGCCATTCCACCACTTCATAACGCGACCGCAGCAGCGCCAGGTTTTCGGGAGAGAAGATCTGATCGGTTTCACGCGGGTCCGGGTCGTAAAGCACACGCATCTGGCCACCTCCCAAAAACGTCATACAGTGAGGATCGCCTTTTCCCAAGCTTCAGCAAGGGGAAGATGGCCATCACCGATTTCAAGGCGGCGATTGGGGCCGTCGTCGTCGGTCGATCCGCGATGTGGCGCGGCTGGCCGTGCAATCGTCGCGTTGTGTCTCGGTCGTCATGCACACGCCTCCGCCCTTGACCTGATCACCCGGATGGCCAAGAACGGTGTCGGCGACATCCTGAAATCCCACCGCCTCAGCGATATCTTCCAGGCCTGCCAACACACATCCTGTTACGCTGGGGCCAAATCATCGCTGACCGTGACCGACAGAAAACCGGCATGACGGATGTTGTGTCCAACAGTACCGCTGCCAAAACCCAGGAGACTGCAATGCCCCAACTTGGCATCCACACCCTTGCCCTGACCCCCTTGTGGTCGCCTGACGACGCCGACCGTATCCTGCCGCCTTGCCGCGAACAAGGCGTGTCGCTGGTCGAGGTGCCACTTCTGGACCCCGCCACCTTCGACAGCCTCGGCACCCGCCGCGCGGTGGAGCGCAACAAGATGGACATGGTCTGTTCGCTCGGCCTGCCTGCCCGCATGGACAGCCTGAACGACCCCGACACCGTGGTCAGCTTTCTGGGTGCCGTGCTCAAGTCCGCCAAAGAGGCCGGGGCTTCTGCCGTGTCCGGCGTGACCTACGGCACCATCGGCAAGACCTCCGGCGCGCCGCGCAGTCAGGCCGAAACCGACGCCCTGATCCGCCTGATCATGCGGGTCGCCAAGATCGCCAAGGGCTATGGCATGCGGCTGGGCATCGAACCATGCAACCGCTACGAAACCCACCTGATGAACACCGGCGCGGATGGCGCATGGTTTGTCGAACAGTCCGGCGCCGACAACGTGTTCGTCCATATGGATACCTATCACATGAATATCGAAGAGGCCGGAATGGCGCTCGGTTTCCGCGACGCGGGGCCGCATCTTGGCTATGTCCACCTGTCGGAAAGCAACCGTGGCGTGCCCGGTCGCGGCACGATCAATTGGGCCGACACCTTCAAGGGGCTGAAATCCGTGGGTTTCGACGGCCCGCTGACTGTCGAAAGCTTCATCTTTGTCGCCCCCGAACTTGCTGCCGGTCTTGCCGTCTGGCGCCCGGTCGCCAAGCGCGTGGCGGATGTAATCGAGGTCGGCCTGCCCTTTATTCTAAAGGAAGCCCACCTCGCCGGGTTTGCCATTTCGACGCCTTAGGGCGTGATCACTCTGGATGGCATCACACGACATCGCCCGACCGATGATCGACGCGGCCTCGCATCCTCTCTACCAGAGTTGGCACAGGGCAATCCCGACCGCCCGGTGGGCATCCATCGGTCGAGGTCCAAGCTTTATGGTGCAGTCCCCAGCCGGCAAGCCTCGTGACGTCGGTTGGGAATGCCCGCCCGAGGTGCGAGGGGGACGGTGGCCCCGGTGGGGCCGCGAAAGCCTCCGAACGGGTCGGGCATTGCGCGGCGCTGCGCGTGATTCCGGGCAAGAAGAAGTTGAGTTTGTCTTGATCTGGAAACATCCCGCTCCAGGCAACCGACCTCCACCCCGAGACCGGCCATTTGACGACCCCTCGCCTCTGATTCGCAGGTTCATGGTTAACGCAGGCTCAGGGCCGAAAACTTCGCACCATGTGTAGAGGCAATGTAGGCGGAATGTAGGGGATTTGTAGGTCGTTCATCTTCCGTTAATCAGACCGATTAACGCGGCGTTCTCAAGGGCTTGGCGCCTCTGGCCTCATAGACCATGCAGCCACCGCATCCGCGCCGCCAGATCGGGTGCCCCAAACGCCAGCGAGCCCAGCACGACCGTCTCGGCCCTCGCCTGCCGCAACAGCGGAACCGTGGTTTCCCGGATACCGCCATCCGCTGCCAGCACGATCCGCCGGCCGCTTTCGGCAATGAACCCGGCCGCTTGTCGCAGCCGATCGGTGGCCATCGGGTCAAGCCCCTGCCCTTTCACGCCAATGGCTGTCCCCAAGAGGGTCAGCATGTCCAGATGTTGTAGCCATTGCTTGGCCCGCTCAACCGGCGTTTCGACCCTGATCACCATCCCCGCCTTGATCCCATGATGCTCAATCCGCTCCAGCCCCTTGCCCGCATTGGCATTTTCGACGTGCAGGCTGATCAGGTCGGCCCCTGCCTCGGCAAACTGGTCGATCTGCGCCAGCAAAACCGCATCCGCCACCATCAGATGCACGTGAATGGGCGTCGAAGTCTGCTCGCGCAGCCGTGCCACAAGGTCCGGAAAGAACAAAAGCGCCGGAGCAAAATGCCCGTCCGCAACGTCGACATGCAGAATGTCGGCATGCGGTGTAATGCGGACCAGATCATCGGCCAGCCGGGTCAGATCAGCCGACCACATCGAGTATTCAGCCAAAAGCCTGGTGCGGGGCAAATGCGTAAGCCATTCACGATCGGGCCGGTTCATTCTCAATCTCCTTCAGAAACAAGGTAATAGCAGCCGCGAGGGCCGCCAGATGTGCCGGTTTATCCCGCGATTTTGCCGGCAGTTCGACCAGCCTTGCGGCGGGGATCAGCGCGGCCAGGGCGCGAGCGTGGGCCATCGGGTGAATCTCATCCTCCGCTGTCCCGCAAACCAGAACCGGCAATTGCAAGTTCGCCAGATCGGCCTCGCTGATCCCCGGACCGTCGGCAGCGATTGTCGTCAGCAACCGGGCTGTGGCGTCATGCGGCAAGCGGTCAAAGAACCCCATCAGCGAGTTCAGATTGTCGGGCGCCACCTGTGCCAACCTCTGCGCTGTCGGGCCTTGGCGAAAGACCTCGCGCGCTTCTGCGGCGGGCATCCGGGCCAATAAACCGCCCACTTCCGCATTGGGCGCCATGTTCGACGGTGCGGCCTCGGTCAGCCAAGCCGGGCGGACCAGAACCAGCGCGCGCACCTGTTCTGGCCGGGTCACCGCCAGACGCATGGCAATCGTGGATCCCATTGAAATCCCGCCCAATACCACAGGCGCGGCCATAGTTTCGATCATTGCCGCCACATCGTCGGCAAAAAGCGCAATCGAGATGGCAGGCCCTAGTTCAGACGCCCCATGCCCCCGACATTCCAGCCCCTGCCAGCGTTGACCGCCCAGCCCGTTCATGGCCTCGGCAATCTGGCGCGCATCGCCACACAACCCATGCTGAAAGACCAACGTTTCGCCACGGTTACCACCTGAATGCACGGCAAGTCGCAAACCGTCGCGGATAAGCCGACTGCCCACTGTCACAGGGCTGCCAGCGTCTGGGACAGGAATGCCGCCACCGCGGCGGCTTCGCTGGCTTGCAACCCATGCGTCACCAAATCGCCGTCAAATCCTGCCTGTTTCAAACGGCCCAGAAAATAAGCGAAATCCACCACTCCGTGCCCGGCCGTGGCAAAGCCCCCGGCCGCATCCCGATCCTTGGCATGCGCCATCACGATCCTGTCAGCCAAAAGCTCGACCGCCCGTGCCATCAGGTCACGCTGGAGCCCCAGCGATGTCACCTCGAACAAGTTTGCCGGGTCCAGCACGATGCGCAAAGCCGGGCTTGCCAACTCGTCGATCAAACGCCGTGCGCTCGGTGCGGCATCGACCACGTTGGCCAGTTCCGGTTCAATGCCAAGGCGCACCCCCATCGGCTCGGCCAGCGCGCAGGCCTTGGCCATTTCCGTCACAAGATCGCGCCAGGCTTCTGGTGAGGCGTTGTCGGGGTGGTGCCGCCAATGGTCTTGCGCATCGCGCGTGCCGGTACACAGCGTCACCAAGTTGGTGCCCATCCCGGCGGCCGCGCTGATCAAAACCTCAAGCCTGCGCAACCCAGCGGCCCGTACCGCAGGATCGGGATGGATCATGTTGTAGGTGCCCGACACCGCGGCGATCACCACACCCGTATCCCCGCTCGCCTTGGCCACCGCGCCAATCTGGGCCGCGGTCAGCCGGTCCGGCATCGAAGCAAGACCCGAACAGGCCATATTGTATTGAACGGCGGCAAATCCCGCCGCCCTGGCCGCGATCAATACCGTGGCAGGATCGCTGCCCGCAAAGGTTTTGGCAAAGATCCCCAACCGCATCACAGGCCGCCCGCCACATCGGCCAGCCGCACTGGCTGACCCAGCCGCACAGACTGCGCAATCGCCACCATCGCCCGAACCGAGGCGATGCCATCTTCGATATTGGCCCCCGATTGCGGGGCACCGTTCAGGATCGTGTCGGCAAAACCCTCCAACTGGCGCCGGTAAAAGTGCCCGTCTGCCCCCAGAACGCGGTGGGTTGCGCCATCGGATTCGTGGAAGATATCGACGTCAGAGGATTTGAAGTACCAAGGGTTGTAAGTTTTGCCGAGGATCGAGCCCTGCTCGCCGTAAATCTGGAACCCTTCGTGCCAGTCCATTCTTACTGCCACTGTCAAGTCAAGGTGCCCCAGAACGCCGTTTGCATACTCGACATCGACAAACCAGCAGCGGATGCCTGCACGGTTGAGCTGGCGCGCGTCCACTGCCACGATCTCGCCGGCGAAATAGCGGGCGGTGTCGACCAGATGGCTGCCGTGGGCCAGCATGTAATAGCGGTCAAGGTCAGCCTTGGGGTCTTCGCTGGGTCTGCGGGCTTTCTTTGAAGTCACCATCAATGGTTGCACTGCGTCAGTCATGGCGTAGCGATGGGTGTTGTCGCAGTACCAGGCTTTGAGAGCCACCATCTGGCCCATCGGCCCATCGATGAACGCCTTGGCCGCCTGCAGCCCCGCATCATAGCGCTTCATATGGCCCACTTGCAGCGTCAGACCCGATGACTTGACCGCTGCCCGCAGCGATTCCGCGTCCTCTATACGAACGGCTAGCGGCTTTTCGCACAGCACATGTTTGCCCGCCTGCAGCGCGCGAAGAGCGGCGGCGACGTGGAACGCATCAGAGGTGGCGACAATCACCGCCTCCAGCTCGGGGTCGGCGAGCATCTTGTCATAATCCGTATAGCTCCGCGTCGGGGCATGGGTGGCGGCCATGCGGTCACGCAGGTCATCGGCAACATCGCAAATCGCATAAAGTTCGGCGTTGCGGGCCTTCGTGCAGCTTTCGAAATGCGCGGCTTGCGCGATGGGGCCGCAGCCCAGCACCCCCACCCGCAGCAAACGTTGATCTTTCTTGGGCAGGGTCTTTCCTTTCATGGCACGACTCGTTCCCGGTGCCGCAGCGTCAGCGACTTGGCAAGGTCGGGCCTATCGGGATAGTTTCAGCCGCCAACCATCAACTTCACGACCTCATCATGCGAAGTGTCGACAATGCGCCGCTCTCCCGCCTGAACCCCGCGCCGCAGAACGACGATCCGGTCAGCCACCGCAAAGATGTCTTGCAGATTGTGCGAGATGAAGATCACACCGCGCCCCTGCGCCTTGAGCTGGTGGATGAGCGCGATCACCTTGCGCTGCTCGGGCACGCCCAGCGCAGCGGTTGGTTCATCCATGATCAGGATCTGCGCGTTCCAGAATACGGCGCGTCCTATAGCCACCGCCTGCCGCTGACCACCGGAAAAGTTCGAAACCGGCGCATCCAGACGGCTGACATGGAAATCCAGCAGAGCCATCGTTTTCTTGGCCGCCTCGGCCATGCGCGCGCGGTCCAGCACTGGTAGGATCCCGAAGGCGCGCCGCATCGGTTCGCGGCCAAGGAAGATATTGGCCCCGATCGACAGATTGTCCGCCAAGGCAAGGTCCTGATAGATCGTCTCGATGCCCTGATCACGCGCCTCTTGCGGCGAGCCGAAATGGACCGGCTTGCCCTTCAGCAGTATCTCGCCCGATGATGGTTGGTAAACCCCCGATATCGCCTTGATCAACGTGGTCTTGCCCGCGCCGTTGTCGCCGGCAAGGGCCACGACCTCGCCAGCACGCACGGCCATGGTCAGGTCTTTCAACGCCTCCACCGGGCCGAAGTTCTTGGACAGGTTGCGCACCTCCAGCAGTGGCCGGCTCGCGGGGCTTATGTCATTCACTTTGCCGCCCCCCCGCGAACCGCCGCTGGGCCTGATCAATCAGCACGGAAATGATGATGACCACGCCGACCGAGATGAACTGCCAGAACGGCTCGACATTGATGAAGACCAGCCCGTACTGGATCACCGCAATCACAAAGGCCCCGGCGACCGTACCGAATATAGTTCCGGAACCGCCAAACAGGCTGGCCCCCCCAATCACGACGGCCGCAACGCTATCCAGCAGCAATGGCTCACCGGCTTGCGCGGCCCCCGCGCTGAACCGCGCCGAATAAAGTACGCCCGCAAGCCCGGCGCACATGCCAGACAGGATATACAGCCGCAACAGATGCCACTTGATGTTGATGCCCGCCCGCCGTGCCGCCTGAATATTGGCGCCGATAGCATAGTTGTGCTGGCCGAACTTGGTCTGTCCCAGCAGGTAATGCATGACCACGACGAAGACCGCCGTCACCATGATGATATAGGGTACCCCAAAGAGCTTGCCGTTGCCCACGGCGGCGAAAACCTCGTTCTTGACCGGAACCGTTGTGCCCCCTGCCAGCAGAAAGGCCACACCGCGCGCAACCCCGAACATGCCCAATGTGCCGATGAACGGCGGCACCTTCAGAAACGCCACCAGAAAGCCGTTGACGGCGCCGGGCAGCGTCGCAATCAGCGTCGCGACCAGTCCACCAAACAAGACTGCCAGGCCAAAGCCCATGCCGGGGGTCGCCCAGTTGATCACATGGGCCGCGACCACGGACGCAAGACCCATGATGAACCCCATCGACAAGTCAATCCCGCCCGAAATGATCACAAAAGTCTGGCCGGTCGCCAGCAGCAATGGTGCCACGGCAAAGATCGCAATCGACTGGATGTTGAAGGGATTGAACAGAAAGGTACCGCCGAAACTGAGGCGCGACCATATTTCGAAACCCAGAATCAGGAAGGCCAGAAACAACCAGGCTCGCAGGTCCGCGATGCGCTGCAACAGCGTCTACGCCTTGTCGGCGTGGTCGGCCTGCGGGGCTGCGTAGTCCGCCGGTGCGGGGGGTGATGTCATCGGGTCATGATCCTGTGAGGGCGATCTGACGGCCAGTCTACCGCCATCAGCGAAAAAAGCGACGGCCCAATCCGGGGGCCGTCAAAAGGGCCGAAAAGTCTGGCGGTGGTGGGAGCAACGCCACCGCCCGAAGTCAGGGTCACTCAGAATAGATGTACTGGGCAACCGCAGGATCGCCGATGTTGGACTTGTCCATGATGGTAAAGCCGGTGCCGATGCTGACCGGGATCGAATGACCCGTCAGATGGGCAAAGGCCGATACCACGCCGTAATAGCCGATCTCGGCCGGATGCTGGGCAATCTCCACGTCCACCAGCCCCGTCTTGAGGTTGTCGACGATCGAGCCGGGGGCGTCGAAAGCCACGACCTTGATCTTGCCGGTCTGACCCGCCTGTTGCACGCCGTTGCCAGCGCCAAGTGCCGAGAACAGATTGGCCCCGAACACACCCTTCAGGTCGGCGTCACGGGCGAAAACGCCTTGCAACTGCGACGCAGCCTTGTTGGCGTCATCGTCGTTGAACTGGGTTTCCAGGACGGTGATCTTGGGGAAGTTGGCCTTCATCTCGTCCTTGAAGCCCTGTTCGCGCTGATCTGTGGTCGAGATGCCCGGCTTGACGTTCGAGACATAGACTTTGCCTTCGCCGCCGATTGCCGCCGCCAGCGCCCGCGCCGCCATCTTGCCGCCCAGTACGTTGTCAGAGGCGATATAGGACAGCGGGAAGTCGCCGTCGCCCGCGCCGGTTTGATAGACGCCAGTGCCGATGAACGTATCGACCGTGATCACCGGAATGCCAGCTTCATTGGCCTTTTTCAGCGGTTCGATCAATTGCACCTTGTCGGTTGGCGCAATCAGGATCGCGTCGGGGTGGCGGGCGATCACGGCGTCAAGCACCGGAACCTGCGTCACCGGGTTGAAATCCGGCGCGCCCTGAAACACCAGATCGACCCCAAGGGCGTCAGCGGCGGCCTGAGCACCCTTCTTCATGGTGATGTAGAAGGCGTCCGTGGTCAGGCCCGGAATCAGGGCGATGGTGTATTTCTTGGTATCTGCGACCGCCGTTGTGACCAGCGTGAAGCTCAGCGCCAATGCCGAAGCAGCGCCCGTAAATGTACGACGTTTCATCCGATATTCCTCCCTGGAACCCCGGAGTTTGCAACCTTTTCGGTCGACCGGGGTAGATGTTTCGCTGAACGCGAGTGCCTTCAGCTAGGCTGATAACACGTCTTGTCAGGGCACTTCGTCAAGAGAAATTATTTGCTGCAAGTATTTTCTTGGAAAACGAAGGTCAGATGTCCTTGGCCAGCGCATCAAGTAAAACCTCGGCGGTGCGGGTATCGGTGACCAGTGCAGTGATCAGTCTTGCCCGCGCGGCCCCGATGATCGAAGGCACTTTCGCCTCGCCAACCGCGATTCCGACGACCAGTTTGCAGGTCCGCAATTGCGCGCAAGATACCGCAATCATTTGACCTTCACCGCGCCAGTCAAGGATCCGGCCATCGCGGCCAAAATAATGCCTCACCACATCGCCCGCCGCGTCGGCAAGGTCGGGGTCCAGGTGCGTGGGCGCGCCGGTCATCGGGCGTTCCAGACCGTAAGGTTGGCCGATGCCGACGATTGCCGCGTCCAGCCGGTCCCACAAGGCAACCGACTCCTGCACCGACGAATCAGCCAGAAAGAAATCCAGCGCTTCGGCGTCGGGCAGATAGGGCGCATGGATGAAATGCGGCACGCCGCCCGTCGCTTCTGCGGCGCGACGGGTGAATTCGTTGCTTTGAAAGTGCTGGGCGTGCTGCTGCATTCCGCCAGCCGACGGTACAACTTCGACGCCGGGCAACTGCGGTAATCCCGCGTCGATTACTGCCGAAACCGTCCGGCCCCAGCCAATCATCAACACTGAACCTTTGCGCAGATCGGCGGCCAACAGCATCCGCGACAGCGGAACCGCGAGCGCGGGCAGCACCCCGGTGGGCGGCGCATCGACCACCACCACCTGTGAAAGCCCCAGCCCATGCGCCACTTGCGCCCCTAGCGCATCCGGCGCAAAGATGTCGCGCACCTCGATGCGAACAATGCCCTCTGCCCGGGCCCGTTGCAGCAGACGCGAGATGGTTGCGGTCGAAAGCCCAAGTTGTTTGGCGATCTGAACCTGGCTCAGTTCGCTCTCATAGTGCAACTTGGCGACGGAATGCAGCATGGCACGGCTTTCCCCGATGACAGTACCGCTGCCCGATCCGGATGGTAGTTCTCTGGAAATAGACAGATTGCAATTCCTTTCTGCAAGGTGTTACACAACATTGCGCGTCACGCTTATCCCAAAATAACTGCTTTCAGGCAACTGGCATCTCTGCTGCGTCGCCTGAACTGCCCGAAAAACTGTGGAGACCCTCTGATGACAGCCATGACCACCGCCGAACGCCGGGGCTATCAGCAGATCTGCGGCGATAATGGCGCCATGCTGGTCATCGCCTGCGATCAACGCGGCGGCATGCGGACCTTGCTGGCCAAGACGCCTGAAGAGCAAGCCCGCATCACCAACGCCGTGCTGGGCCTCACCAAGATGGACATCACGGCCTACCTTGCCCGCCAGGCCGGTTGCGTTCTGGTCGATCCTTTGTGTGCCGTGCCGGGGCTTGTCGATGAGGGTGTCCTGCACCGCTCGACCGGGCTTCTGATCGGTCTGGACGCTTCGGGTTTTGACCTGACGCCCGAGGTGTACCGCATTTCCAAGATGGTCGACGGCATCACCGCACGCCGCGTGCGCGAACTGGGCGGAACCGGTGCCAAGATCATGATCTATCTGCGCTCGGACAAACCGGCCGCAAATACAGCCAACATGGCGACACTTGCGCGCGTGATTGCCGAGTTCGCCGCCGAAGATTTGTTCCTGGTCGTCGAATTCCTGACCTACGCCCTGCCGGGAGAGACTGCTGAGGACTACAAGGCCAAGGTCCCGTCGCTGATTGAGGGCGGATCGCAGCTTTGCCTTGATGCAGGATCGAAAGTGCTGAAGATCCCCTATCCGGGCACCCCGCAGGCTTGCGCGAACATCACCGCGATGTGTGGCGACGTGCCTTGGGCTGTGCTTTCAGCTGGGGTTGATCATGCAACCTTCCTCGGTCAGGTTGAAACCGCAATGGCCAATGGCGCGTCGGGCGTGATCGCTGGGCGCTCGTTGTGGAAGGACTGCATCTCGCTGGACCGTGCTGTAACGAAACAACGGCTGGAAACCACCGCCGTGCCACGCCTGCGCGAAATTCAGGCGGTGATTGCCCGCCATTTCAAGGGGTAAGCCGTGGCCACTGCCATCGGTATCGACATCGGCGGCACCAAGTTGCGCGCAGCCCGCGTCAAGGATGGCGTGATCGAGGCGCAGGCCACCGCCGCCAGTTCGCCCGACCCGCGTGAAGTTCAGTCCCGTGTTCTGGCACTGGTTGCCGACATGCGGACCGCTGCTGTCACCGCCTTGGGCATCGGCGTTCCGGGGCAGGTTCAGGCCACCAGCCGCCGGGTGCTTTCGGGCGGCTATGTCGACCTGTCGGGGTTTGATTTCGCCGCCGAGATCGAGGCCACGACCGGCCTGCCCGTGGTGATCGAGAATGACGCAACCATGGCGCTCTTGGGAGAGGCCGCCCATGGCGCGGCGCGGGCCAAGCAGAACGTAGTGATGTTGACCATCGGCACCGGCATTGGAGGCGCGATCCTTGAGCAGGGCCGCGTGCTGCGCGGTCGCGGCTCAGCTGGGCAACTGGGTCATCTTTGCATCGACCAGCATGGCCGCCAATGCGTCTGCGGGCGCGTCGGTTGCGTCGAAACCACCAGCTCCGGCACCGCCTTTGGCACTCATCTGGCCGAGGCCGGTCTTCCTGCCACCACTCGGGTCGAAGACCTGCTCGGTCGTAGCGATGCGACGTCGGCCGCTGTGATCAAGGCATGGGCGGGCCCCCTGCGCGCCGCGATTGATAGCTTGATTGCCACCTGCAACCCCGATTGCGTGGTGATCGGCGGCGGCGCTGGTCCGGCTGCAGTTGCAGCCCTTGCGACGGTGCCCGCCCGCGCCTCGTGGTTCGATGCCCCCGTGCTTGGGGCGAGCCTTGGCGACGACGCTGGGGTGATCGGTGCGGCCGCAGCCGCCATGCGGGCCCATCCCGGAAAACGGGCAGTCCTGGTCAACGGCGTGCCTGCCTCCGGCAAGTCGAGTGTCGCGCGCGCGTTGTCGGACGCCACCGGCTGGCCGGTGCTGGCGCTGGATACCATCAAGAATCCCTTTCTCGAGATTCTGCCACCCGGCGACCGTCTCTTCAACCGCACCCTTGGCCGAGCCAGCTATGCCGCGATTTTCGACCTCATCGCCGAGGCGCCCGCCGGATCGACATTCATCATCGACGCCTGGTTCGGCTTTCAGCCGCTGGAAACCCTGTCCGATCACATCGCGCGCTCCGGCCTTGGTCAACTGGCCGAGGTCTGGTGTAACGCCGCACCGGAAACCATTGGCGCCCGCTATGCGGCTCGACTTGACGCCCGCCCCGCAGGCCATCCCGGCGCAGACTACGTTCCCGAATTGATTGAACTTGCCCGGCGCGCCGCACCGACCGGTCTTGCCGCGCGGTTCGATGTCGAAACCACAACACCGGTCGACTTGCCGGGCATCATCGCTTGGCTGCAAGACCTTTGGGGTGGTACTGCGAAGGTCTTGCCTTGACCGCGCCCTGCAATCCGGCCAATCCTGACGATGAAGCTTGTCGCGCAATCCTTAAATTTGGGTTAATAAGATTCGCCAAGTATCTGACAAACAATGATTAAATGTGCGGTCCGAGGTTCGGACCACAGGGAGCGAATGAATGACCGACGCATTGAAAGGCAAAACTGTCCTCATAACCGGCGCCAGCTCCGGCATCGGGCGGGCGATGGCGCTTGTCGTCGCTGCCGAAGGGGCGCAGGTCGTGCTGGTGGGCCGGTCACGCGTACGGCTGCAAGCCGTGGCCGACCAGATTGCGACGCCAACCCTGGTCCTGCCCGCCGACCTTGCCAAACCCGCCGAGGTGAACCGCGTCGCCGCCGCCACCCTCTCCACCTTCGGCAAGGTTGACGTGCTCTTGCCGAACGCAGGCCGCTACATTCCGGGGAACGTGGCCGAGGGCAACCCCGACGCCTGGGACGAACTTCTGGCCGTCAACGTCAACTCCGTCTTCCGGCTGGTCCATGCTTTCCTGCCGCAGATGATCTCTCGCGGCACAGGCGACATCGTCGTGACCAGCTCCATTTCCGGCCATCAGGCCATTCAATGGGAGCCGGTCTATTCCGCCTCCAAACACGCCATTCAATCCTTTGTCCATGGCCTGCGCCGTCAGGTCGCACCGCAAGGGATCAGGGTCGGCGCCGTGGCCCCAGGCATCGTGCTCAACGCGCTCTGGGGCTATGACGACCCAGCCAGGATTGACGCGAAAGTGGCCCTGCGCGAAGGTCTGCGTTCCGAAGATGTCGCCGAAGCCGTCCTGTTCATGCTGACCAGACCCGCCCACGTCACGATCCGCGATCTGGTCATCCTGCCGCAAAATCAGGACATCTAGCCGATGGAACCCTATGACTATGTGATCGTCGGTGCCGGACCGGCAGGCTGTGTTCTGGCCAACCGGCTGACCGAAGATCCCACAAAGCGCGTGGCGCTTGTCGAGGCCGGGCCGGACCACAATTCACGGCGTACCATCATCCGGATGCCCTTGGCGATGGTGACCTTCATGGCCCCTGCACTCGGCTTTCTCGGCGGCCCACGCTTCATGTCGTGGTTCGAAACCGAACCGGAGCCAGGCCTGCAAGGCCGCCAGATTCCTCTGCCGCGCGGGCAAGGCACCGGTGGCAGCAGCAACGTCAATGGCCAGATATTTGTCCGTGGCCAGCGCGAGGATTATGACCGCTGGCGCGATCTGGGCAATGTCGGCTGGGGTTATGATGACCTGTTGCCGTGTTTCCGCAAGCTGGAACGCCTTGAGCTGCTGGCAGACCCGGAATCGGGCCGCCATCTGCAGCTTGACGGCAAAGACCTGTCCCACGGCATCGACCCCGCATTTCATGGCACGACCGGGCCGCTGAACATCGCCCCGCCACGTACCCTCAACCCGATGACCAAGGTGTTCCTGCGCGCGGCGCAGATGGCCGGACTGGCATTGAATCCCGATTACAACGGTGCCAGCCAAAGCGGCGCCTGCCTTTATAGCTTTACCCAGAAGAATGGCGAACGGGTCACGG
This sequence comes from Rhodobacterales bacterium, assembly GCA_025357355.1. GTDB lineage: Bacteria > Pseudomonadota > Alphaproteobacteria > Rhodobacterales > Rhodobacteraceae > Stagnihabitans. The sequence continues at coordinate 1,252 of JANXPK010000055.1, read as the reverse complement.
CTGAAGCGGCCTATCTCGACCCGATCCGCGGCCGCCCGAACCTTACAATCCTGCCCGACCGCCGCGTGACCCGCATCCTGATGGAAGCTCGCCGAGCCACTGGCGTGGCCTGGTCCGGGCCATCCGGCGAAGGGGTCACCGAAGCCCGCGAAGTCATCCTTTCGGCGGGCTCCTTCATGTCGCCGACGATATTGATGCTGTCCGGCATCGGTGACGCGGCAGAGCTTGCGCGGCACGCCATTCCCCTCGTCCACCACCTGCCCGGCGTGGGGCGCAACCTGCAGGACCATCTGGACGTCACCTTGGAATACAAGGCGAAAACCACCGCGCCCTACGGAATTTCCTGGCGGTCAGTTCCGCGCAACATCGTTCACGTGCTGGATTGGCTGTTCCGCCGTCGCGGTCTTTTGGCCTCAACCACGGCCGAAGCAGGCGGCTTTGTCGCCACGCACGGCACCTCAAATCGCCCTGACGCGCAACTCTTCTTCTGCGCCGGGGTCGCCAACACCCAGAACGCCAGCGGTTTCACCGGCCACGGTTTCTTGCTGCACGTGTGCGATCTGCGTCCCGGTAGCATCGGCCGCTTGCGCCTTAAAAGCGCGGATCCGGCGCAAAAACCAGAGATCCTCTTCAACTTCTTCCGTGACCAAAGCACGACCGACACGCTGCGCGAGGGGATCAAACTCGCGCGCCGAATCGCCGCCCAACCGCCCTTTGCGCCCCACCTGGCGCATGAAGTTTCCCCAGGCCCCGAGGTTGCCAGCGACGGCGCCATAGATGCGTTCGTGCGCAATACCGTCGGCACACTGTTCCACCCAGTGGGTACCTGCGCCATGGGCACCGGCGAAGATGCCGTGGTCGATCCGGCCACCTTGCGCGTTCACGGCATCGACAGCCTGCGTGTCATCGATGCCTCGGTCATGCCCTCGCTCGTTTCGGCAAATACCGTAGCCGCAACCTACTGCCTGGCCGAAAAGGCCGCCGATCTGGTCCGCGTCGATTTTATCTCCCTCCGCGAGCGGCGAACCTGAACTGGACCTGTCCCGGTTTTGTTCTGGTCTTCTGAGAGCGATACTCGCCATGAAGGAGATCGGATATGGCAGCAAGACATTGCGACGAGTTCAAACGGGATGCGGTTCGGATCGCGCAGACCAGCGGTCTGACCAGGCGTCAGGTTTCATCTGATTTGGGGCTCGGGCTTTCGACGCTCGGCAAGTGGGTTCGGGCGATTGCCGAGGAGGCCAGGGTGCCC
>JANXPK010000033.1 GCA_025357355.1 Rhodobacterales bacterium | reverse complement strand
GTGCAAGCACATGTCGGTCACAGCAGCGGCGAAGAGACGGCCGTGATCTTGCGCGATCAGGTGCAGGGCGAGGTCAGCGGCCGCCACGCCGCCACTGCAGGTCAGGATGCGCTGGTCGATCTCGAACTTGCGGGCGCTGGGGAGCAGGTCGGGGAAATGTTCGATAAAGCCGGGCTGGTTTTCCCAATGCAGGGTGAAGCGGCGCTGGTCGAGCAATCCGGCGCGGGCGAGGGCGACGGCGCCCGTGCAGATGCCGCCGATGCGGCCGCCGTGGCGGTGATGGCGGGCGATCTGAGCAAGGGTCTGCGGCGAGGCAGCATCCGGCGCGAGCACGCCGGAGCAGACGAAAAGCGTGATGTCGCGGTCCATGGGTTGCAGGGCGAAGTCGGCCTCGACCGGGATGCACGAGGAAGAGCGCACGGCGGCTCCGTCTTCAGACAGCACTTGCCAGTGGTAAAGCGGCTTTTGCGACAACTGGTTGGCAATGCGGAAAGGCTCGACCGCCGCCGAAAACGCCAGAAGGGTGAAGCCTGGCAACAAGAGGAAGGCGTATTTCCGCGGCGGCATATTGGCCGGAACCGGGAAATATGCGGCACCACATGGGATGAGGGGGGTAATCAGGTGCTGCATGGCTTGCCTTTCACGGGCGGCAACGACGGGAGCACGAAACCCCCGCCTTCTGCGAGTTAGCGCGCCTCCAGCGTGGCGCGGCGGGTTTCGGTGGCTGCGAGGTCGACCGTTTCGGCGTCGAGGTCAAGGACCACGCCATAGACATCGGCAGCATCTCGGGCCGAACAAAACCCGTCCAGCACGTCATCTAGCACCTTTTGCGGATCACGCTCCAAGGGGCTGCCATAGCCGCCGCCGCAGGGCGAGCAATAGGCCATGACATCGCCCTTTTTCACCGCCAGCCCGTGGAACTTCGACGGCATGGCGCGGGTCTCGCCGCCCGCGACACTGCAGATGTCGCATTTGCCGAGTGCACCTGGCTTGCCACCGAAGATACCCCAGGGCACGTTAGTGTGGCGTTCGCTTTCATGGGTGATGATGCCGTCGGTCAGAATGCGCTGCGCCTTGACTACGCCGATGCCGCCCCTGAACCGCCCGGCGCCCGGCGCCACATCGTCGCGCAACTCGTATCGGTCGCAGATCATCGGTAGATGCATGGCCCGATCATCCAGCGGGTTGTTGCGGGTGTTAGCCATCAGGTTTTCGATGGCATCCGGCCCGTCAGAACGCGGTCGCCCGCCATAGGCGCCCTCGTTGACTTCGAGAAACACCCAATAATTCCCGTCCGGCTTTACCCCGGCATAGGAGGTAAAGCTGATCGAGGCGGACGACCCTGCGATGATTTCCCCGGGCAGCACCGGAGCCATGGCTTTCAGGATCAAGTCGATCATGAAGTTGCATTGGGTGAAGCGGGCCTCTGCAGCGGCGGGCGCCTTGGGATTGAAGATGGTGCCCAGCGGTGCGGTCACCGAGATCGGGCGGAACGAACCTTGGTTGGAGGGCACGCGGGTCGGCGCGGTGGCGGTGTCCAAGAGCAGCTTGCCGAAGGCGGCGAAGGCCGCGACCTTGGTGGAACCTTCGAAGGGCACGTTATAGGCGGTCAGGGTCTGCGGGGCCGAGCGGGTCAGGTCGACCTCGATGCGGTCGCCGATCACGCGGACGCAGACCTTGACCGGCAGCGGTTGGTCGCGGTTGCGGCCGTCGTCATCCAGCCAGCCTTCGGCGCGGTATTCGCCATCGGGAATGGCGGCAATGCGCTGGCGCAGCATGGTTTCGGAATAGTCCATCAACTGGTTGCATGCGGCGAAGACCAGGTCCCTGCCGTAGCGGTCCAGCTGTTCCTTGAACCGTTTTGCACCCAGCCGGGCCGAGGCGATTTGCGCCTTAATGTCGTCGACCAGTTGGCGCGCGGCGCGGCTGTTGCGGCGGATATAGTTCCACATCGTGTCATTGCGCTCGCCCCTGCGGTAAAGCTTGGTGCCGGCGAACAGCATGCCTTCGGCAAAGACATCCGGCACGTCGATGATCAGGCCCGGCGTTGCGGCGCCAATGTCGATGTGATGGGCGGTGTTGGCGGAATAGCCAACCAGTTCGCCCCGGTAGAAGATCGGGATGACGATGGCCAGGTCGGGCGTATGCGACGAGCCGAAATAGGGGTGGTTGTGCACCACGACATCGCCGTCGAACCATTGGCCGTCATCCAAGCTGGCCTTGATGCCGTTCAGATAGCCCGGGATCGAGCCAATGTGCATGGGCGTCGATTCGCTCTCGCACAGCGGGTTGAATTCGACATCGAAGAGACCGGCGCCGAGGTCCTCGGATTCCCGGATGATCGAGGAAAAGGACATGCGTAACAGCACATGTGCCATTTCCTCGGCTATGGTGTCAATCGCACCGCGGATGACCTGCAGGGTGATCGGATCGACTTTCAGTTTGCTCATGATGGGATCCTCATACCTTTGCGATGCGTAGGCTGCCGTGGGTCAGAACCTCGGCACGATAGCCAGGCGGCAACAGCGTCGTGGAATTGTGCTGGATCAGAATCGCGGGGCCGTCGACCGTGACCCCAGCACCGAGGCGGATGCGGTCATAACGCGGTGTCGGGTGGGTAGAGCCGTCGTCGAACACCGTCTCGCGGGTGTAAAGGTGCGAGGCGGCGACATCGGTCCGGCTGCCCTTCGGCACTTCGGGCAATTGCAGATGCGGCGCGTCTGCGGTGGCGATGACACGGATATTGTAAAGCTCGACTAGGGCCTGTTGAGTATCAGGATTTCCAAGGGCTGTGATTTCTGATTCAAGCTTCCCAAATGGGAGGTTTGCATGCCGATTGAACGCTACATCATCACGGATCGCCAGTGGTCGAGGATTGAGCCGCACTGGCTGGGGAAACGTTCTGATCCCGGTCGGACGGGTGGGGACGGGCGGTTGTTTCTGGAGGGCGTGTTCTGGATCGCCCGGACGGGGGCGCAGTGGCGCGATCTTCCCGGCGAG
>JANXPK010000024.1 GCA_025357355.1 Rhodobacterales bacterium | reverse complement strand
GCAATGTGCCCGACATCGCCGACCGCGCGTCCGAGGAAACCGACCGCGCGCTGGAACTGCGCACCCGCGACCGGCAGCGCAAGCTGGTCAGCAAGATCGACGCCGCCCTGCGCCGGATCGAGAACAACGAATACGGCTACTGCGAGATGACCGGCGAACCCATCAGCCTCAAGCGGCTTGATGCGCGGCCGATTGCCACGATGACGCTGGAAGCGCAGGAAAAGCACGAGCGGCGTGAAAAAGTTCACCGCGACGAGTAAGACTTTGCGGGTTAAACTGGCTTGAGTTGCCGGGCCCAGCGCCCGGCATTTTCGTCTGGAGGTTGCGATGAGCTTGATTGGCCAGCGTGTGACGGTTCTGGGGGCAGGGGTCGCGGGTCTTGCCGTGGCGCGGGCGCTCGCGCTGCGCGGCGCGGTCGTCACCGTCTTTGAACAGGCCGATGCCATCCGCGAGGTCGGGGCGGGCCTGCAAATCTCACCCAACGGGGCCTCGGTCCTGAAGGCGCTGGGACTGCAACAGGCGCTTGAGGCGGCGTCGTTGCGCGCGGTCGCTGTGGAACTGCGCGACGGGCTGGACGGCTCGGTGGTGACCAGGCTGGAGGTCGGGCGGCTGCGTCCGGATCAGGGCTATCATTTCGTCCACCGCGCCGATCTGATCGACCTCTTGGCCACCGGGGTGCGCGAACTGGAGGTTGATCTGCAGCTGTTGAACCGGGCAGCGTCGGTCGATCTGTCGGGGGCGCGGCCGGTGCTGGTGCTGGAGGACGGCACGCGGCACGCGGCTGACCTGCTGATCGGCGCCGATGGCCTGCATTCGGTCATCCGTAGCGCGTTGAACGGCAAGGTGGCGCCGTTCTTCACCGGTCAGGTCGCCTGGCGCGCGCTTATCCCGGGTGACCGGGCGGCTTCGGTGGCCGAAGTGCATATGGGCCTTGGCCGCCACCTGGTCAGTTATCCGCTGCGCGGCGGCAACTTGCGCAACATCGTGGCGGTGGAAGAGCGGCGAAGCTGGGTCGACGAGGGTTGGATGCTGCGCGACGATCCGATGGAAATGCGGCTGGCGTTCAAGAGCTTTGCGCCGCGCATTCAGGGCTGGCTTGAAGAGGTGCAGGATGTCTACCTGTGGGGCCTTTTCCGCCATCCGGTCGCCAAGGTCTGGCAACGCGCGCTGCCAGAGGGCGCAGTGGCAATTCTGGGCGATGCCGCCCATCCCACGCTGCCGTTTCTGGCGCAGGGCGCTGCGATGGGTCTGGAGGACGCCTGGGTCCTTGCGGCATCGCTGGCCGCTCATGACGGCTTTGCCGCCGGACTTGCCGCCTATCAGGCGGCGCGCGAGGGGCGCTGCAGCCGGATTGTCGATGCAGCGTCGCGCAATGCAAGGGCTTATCATTTGGGTGGTGCGGCGCGCATGGTCGCCCATGCCGGGCTTCGGCTTGGCGGGTGGCTGGCGCCTGAAATGGCGCTGCGGCGGTTCGACTGGCTTTACGGTTTTGACGCGACGGCCTAGCGTTTCGGCCGCCGCTCGCATCACGTCTGGGTGAAACCCCCAAGAACTGCCGCAGTCCGGCCGCATCAGGCGCTTGCGAAAGAGCCTGATGCGTGCGAAGAGGCCCTTGCATCGCCGTAATTCCATGGCTTTGTTGGGCTTTCAAACGAGTCTGGAGCAAAGGCTGCAGCTTGGTCTTGGGGTCGGCATGGCGTCAGTTTTGACATATTCCACTTTGAAGCGCGTGTTCACCGACCCGCATTATCCCGGCTATCGGTATTGGCACAACATCGTCATGGTGTTCATTTTCGGCTCTTGCGGGATTCTGGCCCTGGAAAGCGTGCAGGATCTCGCCGACCGCTATGCCGTAGCTTTCACCTGGTCAGAGTGGATCACCGTCACCTTCTTCACCATCGACGCTGCCGCCAACATCATCTTTGCGCCCAAGCCGCTGCGTTATATCTTTTCGTTCTGGGGTCTGATCGACATCATCTCGGTGGTGCCATCCTATCTGATGCTGCTCAACCTCACGGCGGTGCGGTCAACCCGGGTGATCCGGCTGTTGCGGGTGGCGCGCGCCCTCAGGGTGCTGAAACTCGCGCGGTCCGCTGCCGACGAAGCCGAGGGTGCCGAGGAACATCTGCGCAACCCGATCCTTGCCAACCTCAAGATCTATGTGATCATCTTCTTTGCGGTCTTCATGATCTCTTCGACCGCGATGTATTTCGTCGAAGGCATGCTTTATTCCGACGATGCGATGCAGGCCGGTCAGGCAGACATCGATGCGGCGACGCCGGTTGGCTATATATCCCCTGAGTTCATGCCAACCGATCCGATTTCCGGCAACCCGATCACCCCGGACAAGCGTTTCTACACCTCGATCCCCGCCGCGATGTGGTGGTGCATGGTGACGATGACGACGACGGGGTATGGCGATATGTATCCGGTGACGGTGGGGGGCCGGTTGATCGCCTGTTTCACCATGCTCTGCGGCCTTATTCTGTTCGCGATCCTGCTCAACATCATCAACAAGACCATGATGGTGCTGTTCTTTGGTGAGAAATTGCCGGATTAGAGGATGGTGTGTCCACATATGGACTTTTGTTTTGCGATGTATTTCAGATAGATAGGTTTTTTCGTTAACCGACGGGAAAGGTTTCCCACTTGGTTTTTGATTTCAGACCGCGCGCAAGATCATCAGCAGGGCAATCCCCAGGGCAAGTTCGATCCACGGCAGGCCGGGCGCTGCGGTAATCGCCAGCACCCGGGCCTTGGCCTTGGGCTGCGACAGGTCGGATTGTGGGGCGATGGGCGGGAAACGGTGAGACATCGGGCACCTCTGTTCTGGGTGCGTTCACATTCCGATAAAGAACTTAACGAGAACATAACGCCGATGGGTCAACCGAGGTCCGTGGCAGAAACAATTTGTTTCGAATTCTACGGATAGCCGTTGGAAATTGCCGGGGCGGGTTGCGGCCCGCCCCTTGGTCTCAGCGCGAGGCAAGGTCGCGCAGCACGTAATGCAGCACGCCGCCATGTTCGACATATTCGATCTCGATCTCGGTATCGATGCGGCATTTGATCTGGATCGTTTTCACCTGACCATCGGCATAGGTGATGGTGCAGGGCACAGTGGACAAGGGTTTCAGCGCCCCGGCCAGACCGGCAATCGACACCACCTCATCGCCCTTCAGCCCCAGCGACTTGCGCGTTTCGCCAGCGGTGAATTCGAACGGGATGACCCCCATTCCGACCAGGTTGGAGCGGTGGATACGCTCGAAGCTTTCGGCAATCACCGCCTTGACCCCCAGGAGTGCTGTGCCCTTGGCGGCCCAGTCGCGCGACGATCCGGCACCATATTCGATGCCGCCGAAGATCACCAACGGCGCGCCAGCGGCCTGATAGGCCATCGACGCGTCATAGATCGAGGTCTGGGCGCCGTCAGGGCCTTTGGTGTAGCCACCTTCGACCCCATCCAGCATCTCGTTTTTGATGCGGATGTTGGCGAAGGTGCCGCGCATCATCACCTCGTGGTTGCCGCGACGGGAGCCATAAGAGTTGAACTCGAAAACCGGAACTTGACGTTCTGTCAGATACTTGCCAGCCGGAGTTGAGGCTTTGAATGAACCGGCCGGGCTGATGTGGTCGGTGGTGATCATGTCGCCCAGCACGGCCAGAATGCGGGCATCCTTGATATCGCTGATCACGCCCGGCGTCTTGGCCATGCCTTTGAAATAGGGCGGGTTCCGGATATAGGTCGATGTCGGCGGCCAGTCGTAGGTTTCGCGTTCCGTGACCTTGACGGCTTGCCATTTGGCATCGCCCTTGAAGACATCGGCGTATTTCTTTTGAAAGGCGGCGCGGGTGACGGTGGCGTTCACGAGGTCGGAGATTTCCTTGTTCGTGGGCCAAACGTCCTTCAGGTAGACCGGCCCGTTGGTGCCCATGCCGAGGGGTTCAGTGGTGATGTCGATGTTCATGTCGCCGGCCAGGGCATAAGCGACAACCAAGGGCGGCGAGGCCAGATAGTTGGCGCGCACGTCGGGGGAAATCCGCCCCTCGAAATTGCGGTTGCCGGACAGGACGGCGGCGGCGACCAGATCGCCTTCGCCAATCGCGGAGGAAATCGCGGGGTCCAGCGGGCCGGAATTGCCGATGCAGGTGGTGCAGCCGTAGCCGACAAGATTGAAGCCGACAGCATCAAGGTCGTCTTGCAGACCGGCCGCCTCCAGATACTCGCTGACGACCTGACTGCCGGGGGCGAGCGAAGTTTTCACCCAAGGCTTTGATTTCAGACCCAAAGCGCGCGCTTTGCGGGCGACCAGACCGGCCCCGATCATCACGTAGGGATTGGAGGTGTTGGTGCAGGAGGTGATCGAGGCGATCACCACCGAGCCATCGCGCAGCTTGTAATCATGCCCTGCCACGGCGGCGGATTTGCGGACATCCACCGGGGCAACCATGACTGCCCCTTCGGACGCCATATCCTTGGCGGCGGCACTGGCATCAACGCCACGATAATCGGCGACGGTGCGGTAGAAACCGGCGGCGGCCGTGGTGAGCGGCGTGTAATCCTGCGGGCGTTTCGGGCCGGAAATGGCGGGAACGATCTCTCCCATGTCCAGATGCAGGGTCGAAGTGTAGATCGGGTCATAGCCTGCGTCGCGCCACATGCCGTTGGCTTTGGCATAGGCTGCGACCAAGGCAATCCGGCTTTCCTCACGCCCGGTGCCGCGCAGATAGCGGATGGTTTCATCGTCGATCGGGAAGAAACCGCAGGTCGCGCCGTATTCGGGGGCCATGTTGGCGATGGTGGCGCGGTCGGCGAGGGGCAGGTGATCGAGTCCGGCGCCGTAAAATTCGACGAATTTGTTGACGACGCCGTGTTTGCGCAGCATCTGCACGACTTTCAGTACCAGATCGGTGGCGGTCGTGCCCTCACGCATAGCGCCCGTCAGCTTGAAGCCGACGACCTCGGGGATCAGCATCGACACCGGTTGGCCGAGCATCGCGGCCTCTGCCTCGATCCCGCCGACGCCCCAGCCCAGAACGGCGAGACCGTTGACCATGGTGGTGTGCGAGTCGGTACCGACCAGGGTATCGGGATAAGCGACCGGTTTGCCGTTCTGATCATTGTCGGTCCAGACGGTTTGGGCGAGATATTCGAGATTGACCTGATGGCAAATCCCGGTGCCGGGCGGCACGACACGGAAGTTGTTGAAGGCCTTTTGCCCCCATTTCAGGAACACATAGCGCTCCATGTTCCGCTCGTACTCACGGTCCACGTTGGCCTGAAAGGCGCGGGGGGTGCCAAACTCGTCGATCATCACCGAATGGTCGATGACCAGATCGACCGGGGCGAGCGGGTTGATCGCCTGGGCGTCGCCGCCAAGACCGAGGATGCCGTCGCGCATGGCGGCAAGGTCAACGACGGCGGGAACACCGGTAAAGTCCTGCATGAGGACACGGGCAGGGCGGTAAGCGATCTCGCGGGGGTTCTTGCCGCCAAGGCTGGCCCAATCGGAAAAGGCGCGGATGTCGTCGAGCGTGACGGTCTTGCCATCTTCGAACCGCAACATGTTTTCCAAGACCACCTTCAGGCTCGCTGGCAGCCGCGAGAACTGGCCCAGTCCGGCGGCTTCGGCGGCGGGGATCGCGTAGTACGAGACAGTTTGCCCGCCCGCGCTGAGGCTTTTGCGGGTCTTGGCGCTGTCGTGTCCAACGGTGACGGTCATTCACGCCTCCTCATGAGGGATTTCGTTTACCCTTGCCGGAAGATACTTGGGGCCAAGGGGAATCATTGCGGTTTGGTGGTCATTGTATGCCATTGTATGCCGAATATCCAGCGGCCTTGGCTTGCGAACCGGTTCGGCGTGCCAGAAAGACCTCATACGTGAAACTTGCCACGATTTGGTGAACAACTTATCAGTCCAGCCTCGCTAAACCTTGATTGGCGGTGGCGGCCGGGTTCCGCTAGAAAACAAGGACACCAAAGGGGATATGCCTATATGACGCGGTTGATTGCCAGCCTTCTGTGCAGCCTGTCGCTTTTCGTCGGCGGTCAGGCCTTCGCGCAGGGCGCGTCGGGCATTGTGGTCGAACTTTTCACCTCGCAGGGCTGTTCCTCATGCCCGCCGGCGGACGC
>JANXPK010000020.1 GCA_025357355.1 Rhodobacterales bacterium | reverse complement strand
CATGCGGGGGGCGTAAAGGCCGGGCAGGTGGCTTTCCATAAGACTCAAATGGCGCAGATGGGCCTGCCCCATGCTGGGCTGCAATGCGAACGTGCAGGCATTGAGCACGGTCCCGCCGCGGGCAGTAGCGAAGTCGAGGTCGAGGGTGCCGGTGATATAGGCGCCGCGCAGCCGGACGCCGCCGTCGGGCAGGCCGCAGCTGGGGCTGGCGCCGGTGATCAGCAGGCGCAGAAGCTCGGCGCGGATTTGGGTTTCGGGGTTGGTCTTTCCGGGCGGGTCTTTTTGAAGAAAGCAGAACTCCCCAGCCCGGCACGCCCCGATCAGGCGGTGCTCGGCCGGGGTCAGGGCTGCGGCGCCTGACAGTTCCTCAAAGGCCTGGATTGTGGTCAATTGCGGCATGGGGCCAAGGTGGCCTGTTTGGGGTTTTGGGGCAAGGGGCGCGTGATGCAGGCCTTGTTGGCGGCGGTGCGGGGGGCGTTTGCGGGTGTGGCGGTGGCCGCGCCGTTTCTGGCGGAATGGCCGGAGGCGGGGGTGACGCGGATCCTGGAGCCTGTGACGTTGCCGGTTTGTCGGTGGTTGGCGGCGATGCCAGACGGCGGGGTAATGGGGGCGCTGAAGGCGGAGGCGCAGCGGTTGCAGTGGCGGCAGACTTATGGGGCCGGGGATTTTGGCGCGGCGTTTCTGGCGGGCTATGGCTGGAGCGAGTTCATCGGGCTGAGGGGGCCGGTCGCGTCGGAGCGGATTGCGTGCGGGGTCTTGCTGCTTGCGCCGGGCACCGTCTATCCGGCCCATGCCCATGCGGCGGCGGAGGTGTATCTGCCGATTTCGGGGGTGGCGGAGTGGCGGCGCGGCGACGCCGGGTTTGGTCGCGTGGCGGTGGGGCAGGCGGTTCACCACCCATCCTGGATGCCCCATGCGATGCGGGTCGGGGCGGAGCCTTTGGCGGCACTTTACCTGTGGCGCGGCGGCGATCTGGCGGCGAAATCGGTGATTTTGGGCCGTTAGGCGCGTCAGATGAAGTGGGTCAAGGCGGCATCGGCCAGCGAAATCAGGTCGAGCACGATGCGGTCATCGCCCGCACCATAGTGGACCACTGTCGACGTGCTGTCGAACTGCAAGGTGTGATGCCTGCCGGGCAGGTCGATCAGGTCATGGACAACGTCGAGATCGCGGACGTGGTCGATAGCGCTGCCAAGGCTGAAGCGGAAGGTGTCGGCACCGGCGCCGCCGATCAGGGTGTCATTGCCCGGGCCGCCGGTCAGCGTGTCATTGCCGGTGCCGCCATCCAGCCGGTCGGCGTCGCCATTGCCGTAGAGCCGGTCGGCGCCGCTGTCGCCGTTCAGCGCGTCGCCCTGAGCGCCGCCCAACAAGGTGTCGCGACCCGCACCGCCTTGCAGAAAGTCATAGCCCGCGCCGCCGAGGCCACGATCATTGCCGTCGCCAAGACAGAGCGTGTCGTCGCTGCCCTTGGCGCGGACGATATCGTCGCCGCCGAGGTTCCAGACCACGCCATCCGAGCTTTGCGAGGTCGCAAAGATGCCGTCGGCGAATTGAGTGCCGCTGTAGGTCCAGCCGAGGCCCTGCACCAGATGCTCCATCGCGGCGGGGTCGGTGGCGGCGTGTTCGGCGGTCATCCCGGTTTGCAGGGTAATGGCGGAAAGGCCGAGTTGGTGGATCAGCACCGCCTTCGCGCCGCCGTCCAGCACGGTGATGTCAGTGATCGTGCCGCCGGTCAGGACGCGGTCCGAACCGTGGCCGCTGCCTGCGAGGCCGGTGCCGGTCAGAACGCAGGTCAAGGCGCCGTCGGTCAGCGCGGCGCGGCTGGCAGTAACCCGGCCCAGCGTCGCCTGCGACCCCATGGCATTGAGATCGTTCAGAAACCCCAAGGATGTGCCCCAGACACCCGGGGCAAAAGAGACTGTGGGCATGGCGATCCTCCACTCTTTGTGCATGGAGTGGAGCGGATCAGTCAGGGAAGGCGATGCGGCAGGGTGTCCGGATCAGGGGGTTAATGGAAAGTTTGGGAAATCAAGGGGTTGGGTTCAAGAGCTTAGCCCTGAACCGGGGATTGGGTGGGCGGAAGGAAGATGAGTATTTGGGCCAAGATGAAATGGGGGCAGGGGTCTG
>JANXPK010000007.1 GCA_025357355.1 Rhodobacterales bacterium | reverse complement strand
CCGCTGACCACCCGCCCCGGCGAAGGCATGGCCTCCGTCGATCTGGAAGCCGCACGCGCCAAGGTTTCCAGGGACCTTGGCGGCATCGCCGTCGATGACGAGGATCTGAACGGCTACCTGATGTATCCCAAGGTTTTCACTGACTACATGCAGCGCCACGCCGCCTATGGCCCGGTCCGCGCCCTGCCGACCAAGGTGTTCTTTTACGGCATGGATCAGGGCGAAGAGGTCACGGTCGAGCTTGACCCCGGCAAGAACATCGAGGTCCGCCTGCAAGCTTTGGGAGAGACGACAGACGACGGCGAGGTCAAGGTGTTCTTCGAACTGAACGGCCAGCCCCGCGTCATCCGGGTGCCGAACCGCGCGATCAAGGCCAAGGTCGCGGCCAAGCCCAAGGCGCAGGACGGCAACCCCGCCCACATCGGCGCGCCAATGCCCGGCTCGATTGCGTCTGTTGCCGTGGTGGCCGGTCAAAAGGTCAATGCTGGCGACCTTCTCTTGACGATCGAGGCGATGAAGATGGAAACCGGCATCCACGCCGACCGCGCCGCCACGGTCAAAGCGCTGCACGTCCATCCGGGCAGCCAGATCGACGCCAAGGACCTGCTGGTGGAACTGGTGTAGGTTGGGCGATATTGCTCGTCCTGCCCCCAATTTTCCCCTTGCGCGCCGCCTTCCCCTCCCCTAAATCCGCCCCACCGAAACGGAGTGCGGGCGTAGCTCAGGGGTAGAGCATAACCTTGCCAAGGTTAGGGTCGAGGGTTCGAATCCCTTCGCCCGCTCCATCGGTCTGAAGGCAAGGCACCCTGCGGGGTGCCTTTTGTTTCAATCCCGCTTGCCCCCACGCCGGACTTGCGCTAGTCAGCGCGAACGGAGTGCGGGCGTAGCTCAGGGGTAGAGCATAACCTTGCCAAGGTTAGGGTCGAGGGTTCGAATCCCTTCGCCCGCTCCAGTCAAAACGGCCAGCCATCGGGCTGGCCTTTTGCGTTCCAACCCAAGACGGACAGACCGACGGTCACAACCGCCCCTCGGCATCCGGATGGAACCAAGCCCACAGCCATGTCGTGCCCCTTCACGAATCCGTTGACAACCGGGATGCACGTCACATAAATGCAATTCAGGCAAAACCTGTCCGACAGGTTTGGGGGATTCGGTTGGAACACGTTGGCAAATCAGGGCTTGTCGGTGACGCCATCGGCGCTATCTCGCGGCACATCCGCGAGAAAGACCTGATGCCCGGCGACAAGCTGCCGTCCGAGGCGCTGCTGTCCAAAGAGTTGCACGTCTCCCGTACTGTGGTGCGCGAGGCGTTCCGTTCCCTCGCCGCCATGCGGATCATCGAACTGGCCGTCGGCAGGCGGGCGACCGTGGCCCAGATCGACCACGGGGCGATGTCCCTGATGATCGAGCATGGCGTGCATACCGATCAGATCAACATCCAGCAAATCTATGACGTCCGCCGCACCATAGAAACCCGCATCGTCACCCTCGCCGCGATCCGGCGCAGCGATGCCGAGGCGGCAGAGATCCTCGCCCTTGCCGCCCGGATGCAAGCCAGCATCGCTGACCCGGCGGCACTGCTGGAACATGATCTGGCCTTCCATACCGCCCTGGCGCGGGCCTCGCGCAACCCGGTCTATTCACTGCTGATCGGCGCCTTTCAGGGCATCACCCGGCAAACCTGGCCGATCGGCTGGAAAAGCCGCCCGACCCAAGCCGCGCGTGATCTCATGGTCACCACCCATGTCGACATCTCCCGCGCCGTCGCCGCCAGCGACCCGCAGCAGGCCATGGTCTTGATGTCCTTGCATTTTGACGAAAGCGTGCGCGCCCTTCTGACAGCAGGCCTGTCATGAAGATCACCGCCCTTGAAACCATCCGCATCGCCGAACGCCCCAACCTGATCTGGCTGCAGGTTCACACTGATGAGGGGCTGACGGGCCTCGGCGAAACCTTCTTTGGCGCCTCCACGGTCGAGGCCCATGTCCACGACACCATCGCCCCCCGCGTCATCGGCCGCGATCCGATGCAGATCGACCTTCTGGCCGCCGATCTGGTGGGCTACCTCGGCTTCCGCTCGTCCGGCGCCGAAATGCGCGGCAATTCGGCTTTCGACATCGCGCTCTGGGATCTCTTCGGCAAGGCTCTGAACCAGCCGATTGCCCAGCTTCTGGGCGGCTTCACCCGGCAAGAGATCCGCACCTACAACACCTGTGCTGGAACCGAGTATGTGAAAAAGACCACCGGTCAGGTCACCGCCAATTACGGCATCGGCGACAGCCCGGACTACGACGACCTCAACGGTTTTCTGACCAACGCGGGCGATCTGGCGCATTCCCTCCTGGAAGAGGGCATCACCGCCATGAAGATCTGGCCCTTTGACCGGGCAGCAGAGGCGTCGCGCGGTCAGTACATCTCTGGCCCCGATCTGCGCCGCGCCCTGGAACCCTTCGACAAGATCCGTGCGGCCGTCGGCGACCGCATGGATATCATGGTCGAGTTTCATTCGATGTGGCAGCTTCTGCCCGCCCAACAGATCGCCCGCGCCCTGACCCCCTATCAGACCTTCTGGCACGAAGACCCCATCAAGATGGACAGCCTCGCCAGCCTCAAACGCTATGCCGAGGTTTC
>JANXPK010000863.1 GCA_025357355.1 Rhodobacterales bacterium | reverse complement strand
GCGGTGCTGCCGGTGGGGGCGAAGGCGCAGATCGGCGACGGTGCGGCCTTTGTGCCGCCGTGGGCACAGTGACCCCCGGGGGGCGCAGCAATCTCAAGCCTTGGCAGGCTCGGTCAGTTCGGCGAGGCGGCGGCGAAAGCGCGACAGGCGCAGGCGGGCGGCGACATTGCGGCACAGAAGGAGGGCGCGGCTGGGGTGGCTGGGTGTGTCGACGAGTTGCAACAGCGCCTTGAGATACAAAGTGTCGTCACGCCGTTTGCGCCACAGGGCGGCAAAGCTGGCCGGGGTCAGACGGCCCTCGGCCGCCTTGATGATGACCTCGTCCAGAATGCCCAGACGCGCCAGCACCGGCTCGATCTCTGCCCCGGCAAAGCGCGTCCGCAGGGACGCGCTGTAGGAGGCGGCGTAAAGGGCGGCGTGCATGGCGTCAGGCTTGCAATAGGGGTCATAGACCAGCGAAAGTGTCGTACAAGCCTCGACCATCGCCGGGCCATAGCCGTAGCGGGTGGTGAAATCGAGCAGGCGGTCGGCCTTGTGGCGGTCGTCCCACCCGGCCTGCACCGGGTTCAGCGTCGCGACCGGGTTCAAAGCCAGCACTTGCGCGCCGGGGGCCGCGACCGAAAACGCACAGGCCGCATAGGCCGCAGGACCGGCACCGTAGAACAGGACGCGGTCGAAATCCTCGAAAAAGGCATCGTCGACCAGATCGTCGAAATAGGCGTAGACGGCAGGGTCGCGGTACCAGGTCAGGCCGTCGGCGATCAGGCACAGATGCGACCAGCCGTTGGCGGCCGCAATGTGATGGGCAAGCGGCATCTGGCCGTGGCGGGCACGGGCCTGGGCAATCGTCTCGAAACTGACGATCAGGGTCGGGCTGTCCTCGACAAACAAGGCCCAATGAAGGGGGCCCAGCGGCTGAAAATACCCTTCTTCGCCGCCGATCCGTTCGATCAGTGCAAGCCATGTATCGCGGTCTGTCGCGGCGGTGGCATCCACCGGCACGTCCATTTGAATGTCTGACATTGATCCCCGCCCATGGTCCAAACATGCAACCGGCTACACTGTCTTGCAGTATCGCTGCCGACGATGGCGCAATCAAGAAGACTTCTGGGCACATTGGCAGGGCCTTGGCGACAGTCCGTGCGGATTGTTTCAATTTGACCCAAGTATACGGAGGCAAAACCAAATCAGCCGCCGCGCCGGGTCAGTCAGGGCCGGGCAGCAGCGGGTTATGGCGATGGATCAGGGCGGCCTCTTGCGGTGACAGGCTGCGGCTGGTGCGGGTCATCAGCAGGCGGCCGTAGAGGGCGCGCCAGGGTTCTTCGGCCATCAGGGCGGCGAATCGGCCCTGACGCCAGGCCACGGCCGCGCGGTGCAGCGGCCCCAGCACCGGATCGGCATGCAGTTCGGCGCGCAGGGGGGAACTGTCGAGGTCGGCGATCGAGCGGTCCTCGGCCTCGCACAGATTGCGCTCGACCCAGTAGCCAAGGTCAAAGGCCTGCGCCTCGCGGTTGGCGCGGCCACGGTCGCATTTGACGAGGTAGCTTTGCATGGCGCCCAAGGCGTAGTGGTTCAACTGCACCAGTTGGTAATTGTCCTGCCGGTAGTCGGAGAACAGGCGCGGCGTGTCGTCCATTGTCCGACCGGAGCCATCGAACCAGCGCGGGGTTTGGCCGGGGGCATTGCGCGGGCGGTGGACGCCAAGCTTGCGATACATGCCACCGCGAAACAGCGTCTTGAACATCTGCGCCCGCCATGGCCAGCCCAGGGTAGCAGGTGCCGCACGGAAGAAGGTCTGGGTCACCGGCTGGTCCTGAAAGGCCACCACACCCGCATTGCCGAACAGTCGCCAGGTCAGGGCGATGGCGTCAGCCTCGGGCAGGGCGTGCAGCAGGGCGGTCAGCGTATGGTCGCCGACATGCACATTCACAAACTCGTCGATATCGGCGAACAAGAGCCAGTCGGCGGCCTTGACCAGAGGGTGCTTGTCAGCGGCCTTCAGCGCGGCCCACTGCGGCCCCTCCTCCGCCGCGCCATTGTTGCGGACATGGGTGAGCAGGCCCATTGCAGCCAACCGGTCCAGCATCACATCTGTGCCGTCGCTGCAATCGTTGGAATAGGCCAGCACATGGTCAAAGCCGCAGGTCTGGTGATGGGCCAGCCATTCCAGCAGAAATGCTGCTTCGTTCTTGACGGTCAGGATCATCAGGGCGCGCATGGGACAGGCCTAACAGGGGTGCAAGGGCTGTGCAAATGGGTTGACCCCATGGGGACGGCGCGACAGGGTGGCGCATGGATCTGACAAGGTATCTGCGTGTGCTGGAGCCTGTGCCGGGCGTTCTGGCGTTTTACGATGGCCGCGTGCCGGGCCACCGCTTTGCCGCGTATGACAACTGGGTCGATGATGGCGCCCTGTCGCTCGGCATCGCCTCTTACGCCGTGATCAGCGGGGACGAGGCGCTGGTCTATGACACGCAGGTGTCGGTCGCCCATGGCGAGGTGATCCGCGCGGCGTTGATGGCGCGGGGGGTGCGCCACCTGCGCGTCGTGCTGTCGCATTGGCATCTCGATCATGTCGCGGGCACGGCGGCATTCGACGGGGTCGAGGTCATCGCCAATGCCCGGACGCTGGCGCATCTGCGGGCGCGTCAGGCAGCGATCGAGGCCGGGACCGATCATGGCCCGCCCGCGATCTGCCCCCTGATCCTGCCGGATGTCACCTTCAGCGGGCAGATGCGGCTGCGCGTCGGCACCCGGCACGTCACCCTGATCGAGGCGAATATTCATTCGGACGACGCAACAGTGCTGTGGCTGCCCGCCGAGGGCGTCTTGCTGGCGGGCGATACGGTCGAGGACACGGTGACCTATGTCGGAGCGCCTGCCGATTTTGCCATTCATCTGGCCGACCTGGACCGGCTGGCGGCGCTTGTGCCCGCCCATGTGTTGCCCTGCCACGGCGACCCCGAGGTGATTGCGCACGGCGGCTATACGGTGGATCTGTTGCGTGCAACCCAGCGCTACATTCGCTGGCTGCAACGGCTGGAACATGAGCCGGATCTTGCGGACACGCCGATGCGCACGGTGATTGCCGATGATCTGGCGGCGGGGCATCTGCAATACTTCGCGCCGTATGAGACGGTGCATGGCCAGAATGTCCGCCGTTGTCTTGACCTTTGGCATCCAGCGACTAACCCGTAAGTATAGGACGGCGCCCTCTTGCCGAATATGAAACCAGTCATTGCCTCGCAGTGTCGTGCTATCGCATATCAGTCTACAATCCCGTTATGCAGTTTACAGGAGATGCAGCGGGCCCTGCCTTAGGTCTGTCCGGCTGCCTCTGACTTCCGTGAAAGGATATCGAATGAAAAGGCTGATCAACTCTTCAACCATATTGGCGCTTGCGTTCTACGTCGTGCCGCCCTTTGCGGCGCAGGCACAGACGTTCCCGACCGTGACCGTGGACGGCAAGGCGGTGATCTGCCTGCCGGACAAGACGGCGGTCTGCCCCGACGGCGCGTTCTGCGTCGTGGTGAAGAACGCCGACAATTGCGAAAACAAGGCCAAGCAGGCCATCGCCGATGCGGCCGCCAAGGCCGCAGGCACCACCGCCCCCGCGGCGACCGATCAGACCGCAGCCGACAAGGCGGTGGCGGACAAGGCCGCGGCGGACAAGGCGGCAGCCGACAAGGCCGCGGCCGATCAGGCTGCAGCCGACAAGGCCGCAGCGGACAAAGCCGCAGCTGACAAGGCGGCGGCGGATCAGGCGGCGGCGGACAAGGCCGCCAAGAAGGCGGCCAAGAAAGCCGAAAAGGCCGCGACGACGACGGATACCACCACCGCCACCACCACCGATACCACGGCGACCGCGACGACTGCGGCAGGTGCGGCGGCGCTCGCCTCGGTGACCGTTGCGGGCCAGGTCTTCGTCTGCCTGCCTGACAAAGCCACCGCCTGCCCGGATGGGGCGCAATGCGTGGTTGCCAAGACCCCGGCGAAATGCGAGGCGGGCGCCACGGCCAAGACCGGCGGCAAGGCCAACGGCAAGGCCAAGGCGGCTGATACCACGGACGTAACCTTGCCGCCGGCTGATGCGGCCGTTGTGGAAGCGACCAAGAAGGCCGAAAAGGACGCGGCGGACAAGGCGGCGGCTGATCCCACCGTCAAGGTCGTCGACGCCCCTGTCCCGACGGACGACGCTGTCAAGAGCCTGCAAAAGACCATTGATCAGGGCGCAAAGCGCGACAAGGCCAACAAGGTTCCGGATCTTGCCGCCGCAAAAGAGGCCGGCAAACCGGCGGCTGGCAAGTTGCCCGCCGATGAAGCGCCGGCCAAGGATGCGACGGTGCTGAACGCAGTGATCACCGATCAGGACAACCGCACCTCTTCGCAGGAATTTGCCGCAGCCCCCGTTCAGGTGGCGCCCGGCAAGAAGACCGGCCTGTCGGACTTTGAAAAGTTCGGTCTGGTTGCCCTTGGTGCCCTTGCCGTCGGCGCGTTGATCAACCACGACCATCAGGTGATCCAGAACACCGGCGACCGGGTGGTGGTGCGGGATCGCGACGGCCGTTATCAGGTCTACAAGGACGACGACACCCTGCTGCGCCGGCCCGGCGTGATCATCCGGACCGAAGTCTTCGGCGATGGCTCGACCCGCACCGTTGTGCGTCGTCCGGACGGCACCCAGATCGTGACCTTGCGTGATGCGACCGGACGGGTGCTGCGGCGCGTCTACTACGACCGTGACGGCCATGATCGCGTGCTGTTCGACGATCTGATCATCGAAATCAAGGTGAACATCAAGATCCTGCCGCATCCGCAGCCCATCCGCGAGCGGATCACCATTGATCAGGACTTCGACCACTGGCGTGCCGCGATTGCCGCCTCGGACGCGGCCCATCTGGGGCGCAGCTTCAGCCTGAACCAGATCCGCACCATCCCCGAAGTGCGCGTTCTGGCCCCTTCGGTTGATCTGAACGACATCACATTCGATTCAGGCTCGGCGGCGATTTCGGCGGATCAGGCGGGCAAGCTTGAAAAGCTGGGCGGCATGCTGAACCAGTTGATCAAGAACAATCCGGGTGAGATGTTCCTGGTCGAAGGCCATACCGACGCCGTAGGCTCTGCCGCCGCTAACCTGGCGCTGTCAGACCAGCGTGCGGAATCGGTGGCCAAGGCGCTGACCGAAGACTTCGCTGTGCCGCCGGAAAATCTGGTGGTGCAGGGTTACGGCGAAAGCGAGCTCAGGGTTGACACCTTTGGCCCGGAACCGGCCAACCGCTGGGTGGCGGTGCGGATCATCACCCCGCTCTTGCATGCGGGCCAGATCTGACACCTGCACGATGACTTGGCGCCGCCGGACCCGTTCCGGCGGCGCTTTTCATTGCCTGCCGGCTGGCGCATCATGGCTCTGACGGAGGACACCATGACCCCTGACAATATCCCTGAACTGGCGCTTGACTGGCACCGCAGCGGACGTGGCGCGGTTCTCGCAACCGTGGTCGAAACCTGGGGTTCCGCCCCGCGTGCCGCAGGCAGCCAGATGGTGGTCGACGGCGCGGGCACCATGATGGGCTCGGTCTCGGGTGGCTGTGTCGAGGGCGCGGTGGTGGTCGAGGCGGGCGAGGCGCTGCGCGACGGCAGGCCCCGCCTTCTGACCTACGGCGTCAGCGACGAGGATGCCTTTGCCGTCGGTCTGGCGTGTGGCGGCACCATCCGGGTTCTGGTCGAGCCGGTCGCGGCGCTGGGCGAGGACCTGCTGGCCTCTTTGGTGGCGGGGCGCGCGGCACTGGTGCCGGTGGCGCTGGTGACCGATCTGGCGCAGTTTCAGCGTCAACTGATCGCTCCGGGCGAGGATGCGGGCGTCGATGCACGGCTGCGGTCGGACCGCTCGGGCGTGGACGAGGGGCGCTTCATCGCTGTCCACAACCCCGCGCTGCGATTGATCGTGGTGGGGGCCGTACACATCGCGCAGGCCCTGATGGGGATGGCGCGCACGCTGGGCTATGCGCCGGTCCTGATCGACCCGCGCACCGCCTTTGGTGCGGCGGCGCGGTTTCCCGGTGAAGCAGTGATCGACGAATGGCCCGACGCCGCGTTGACCCGGCTTGCGCCGGATGCGCGCACGGCGGTGGTGACGCTGACCCATGACCCCAAGCTGGACGATCCCGCACTGGCCTTTGCCCTGCGCTCGCCCGCGTTCTATGTCGGCTGTCTGGGGTCCAAGCGCACCCATGCCAAACGGGTGGAACGGCTGGCGGCGCGCGGTTTCACGCCCGAAGAGATTGCCCGCCTGCATGCGCCGGTCGGTCTGGACATCGGCGCGCAGAACCCCGCCGAG
>JANXPK010000861.1 GCA_025357355.1 Rhodobacterales bacterium | reverse complement strand
ACCCGACCCAATCCCCCTTGCCTTGCGCTGGCGCGCCGCGGCAATCGGACTGATGAGGGCTACACTGTAGCCCTCATCAGACGGTCCTCTGGCACCGGTGGCGAAAGTGGCCTTGCAGATCAAGCGGCCATCATGATGTTTCCATCAAGATCCATCGCACTCCAATTTTAACTCTTTGCGGACGACCCGAAAATGCCAAATGGCCCGCGCGGGGAGGACGCGCGGGCCATTCGTCTTCGGCTGAGGGAGATCAGCCGTGGTAAGCTGCTTCGCCGTGCGAGACCTGGTCCAGACCTTCACGCTCGCTGTCGGCATCGACCCGCAAGCCCATGACCATATCGATCAGCTTGTAGAGGATGAACGAGACCACACCGCTCCACACCAGCGTGGTCAGGACCGCTTCAAGCTGCACCATCTCTTGTCCACCCATGGTCTGGCTGGCAGCATAGCCGACGCCGCCGAACGAAGCCGAGGCCAGGATGCCGGTCAGCAGCGCACCGGTGATGCCGCCAACGCAGTGGACGCCGAACACGTCGAGCGTGTCGTCATATCCGAACTTCGATTTGACCGCGGTCACGAAGAAGTAGCAGATCGGCGAGACGACAAGGCCCAGCACCACCGCGCCCAAAGGCCCGACAAAGCCGCAAGCCGGGGTGATGGCGACCAGACCAGCCACCATGCCCGAGGCCGCACCCAGCATCGAGGCTTTCTTGCGGACCAGGCCTTCGATGGCCGACCATGACAGGATCGCAGCAGCGGTTGCGACGAAGGTGTTGATCATCGCCAGACCCGCCAGACCGTTGGCCCCCAGCGCCGAACCCGCGTTGAAGCCGAACCAGCCAACCCACAGGATCGACGCGCCAACCATGGTCAGCGTCATCGAATGCGGCGCCATGTTGTCCTTGCCAAAGCCGACACGCTTGCCGATCACCAGGGCACCGACAAGCGCCGCGATGCCGGCGTTGATGTGAACGACCGTGCCGCCGGCAAAGTCCATCGCACCCATCATGAAGAAGAGGCCGGTGGCATCCCAGACCATATGAGCGATCGGGAAGTAGACGATGGTCGACCACAGCGCGATGAACACCAGCAGGGCCGAGAACTTGATGCGCTCGGCAAACGAGCCGATGATCAGCGCCGGGGTGATGACCGCGAAGGTCATCTGGAACACCGAGAACACATATTCAGGGATGGTGCCAGAGACCGAATCCTTGGTCACGCCGGTCAGGAACACCTTGCCGAAACCGCCGAAATACGGCGACGGGCCGCCGCCGAAGGCCATCGAATAGCCCCAGAACACCCAGATCACCATCACCAGCGCCGTGATCAGCGTACACTGCATCAGCACTGACAGCATGTTCTTGGTCCGCACCAGACCGCCGTAAAACAGCGCCAGACCCGGCACCGTCATGAACAGCACCAGCGCCGAAGAGGTCAGCATCCAGGCGGTATCGCCAGAGTTGGCCACCGCAGGCGCTGTGTCGGCGAGTGCTGGCAGGCCTGCCACGGCGGCAAGCGCCGCAAGGCCCGAAATCTTGCTCAAAGTCGTCATGTTCATTCCCCTTGCCCCCGCTTACAGCGCGTCGTCATTGGTTTCGCCGGTGCGCACCCGCACGGCCTGTTTCACGTCCAGCACGAAGATCTTGCCATCGCCGATCTTGCCGGTGCGCGCGGTCTTGGTGATGGCATCGACGACCTCGTCGGCCAGCCCGTCGGCCACCACGATCTCCAGCCGCATCTTGGGCACGAAGTTCACGGCGTATTCGGCGCCGCGGTACACTTCGGTATGGCCGGACTGCATGCCAAAGCCCTTGATCTCGGTCACCATCATGCCGCGCACGCCGATCGTGGTCAGCGCCTCGCGGACTTCGTCGAGCTTGAACGGCTTGATTGCCGCAATGATGAGTTTCACGTCGTACCCCTTTCGCCAGGCGCCCGGTTCAGGCGTTGCGCACATCAGGGGTGCCTTCGCAGGTGCAGCACAAGTTTACGGCAGCACACTTTGCCCAAAAAACCGAATAATTGCACAAATTTTGCACCTAATTTGAGTTATGCTTAAATTTTAGGCGATCCTGATGCGCGAATCAGCCAAGGTCGCGCTCCACAATTGTGCAGGGGCTTGGTACAGTCGCGGCAAAACAATCGCGTAACGGGCGGGCAGCGGCAAATGAAACCAACAAGCAAAGGGCGGCCCCTGGTGGCTGATCGGCGGCCTTCTGGCAGCAAGCCCGCCAGCAAGACCCCGGCAAAAAGCCCGCCGTCACGGCGCCCACCTGCCAAGGGCCGGTCACGGGCGCCCCGCAAGCGTGGGCTGATCTCGCGGTTCCTGCGGTTCGTCTGGCGGCTGATCTGGGGCATCCTGTGGCGCGTCACCGCCATCGGCAGCATGATCCTGGGCTGCGCGGTGCTGTATTTCTATGTCCAGTTGCCGCCGGTGGGTGACCTGCTGGACGCGCGGGCCAAGGGGTCGGTGACCCTTTTGGACCGCGACGGCGCGACCTTTGCCTGGCGCGGGGAAACCTTTGGCGGGCAGGTCACCTCGGACACCGTCTCGCCCAACCTCTTGCATGCGGTGGTCGCGACCGAGGACAAGCGGTTCTACCACCATTTCGGCATCAGCCCGCGGGGCATCGCCTCTGCCATCATGATCAACCTCGCGGCGCATCGCGGGCCGCTGCAGGGCAATGGCGGCTCGACCATCACCCAGCAGGTCGCCAAACTGTTGTGTCTGGGCGTCAAGTTCGATCCCAAGCAATGGAAGGACGAAAGCGCCTATGAGGCCGATTGCCGTGGCGGCGGCATCTGGCGCAAGCTCAAGGAAGTGCCCTACGCCATCGCGATGGAGGTCAAATACACCAAGGCCGAGATCCTGACGATCTACTTCAACCGCGCCTATCTTGGTGCGGGCGCGCGCGGGTTCGAGGCAGCGGCGCAGCGCTATTTCGGCAAGTCGGCCACCACCCTCAGCCCGGCAGAGGCGGCGATGCTGGCGGGGCTTTTGAAGGCGCCATCGACCTATGCACCGACCGGCAACCTCAAGGCGGCGCAGGATCGGGCGGCGGTGATCATCGGGCTGATGAAGGATCAGGGCTATATCACCGATGCCGAGGCGACCGAGGCCATCGCCCATCCGGCGGAACTGTCGGACGCGGCGGCGCATAATGCCGGCGGCTTCTTTGCCGACTGGGTGATGGAAAGCACGCCCGCCTACCTCGGCTCGGCCACAACCGAGGATGTGGTGATGCGCACCACGCTGGACCAACACATCCAGACCGCCGCCGAAACCGCCCTGGCCGGGGTCTTCGACAACAAGCTGAAAGACGGCTCGAACGTGCAGGCGGCGATTGTGGTGATGAGTGCGGATGGTGCGGTCAGGGCGATGGTCGGCGGGCGCAAGATCGCCTCGGCAGGCTCGTTCAACCGCGCGACGCAGGCGCTGCGCCAGACCGGGTCAAGCTTCAAGCCGTTCGTCTATGCCGCGGCCCTGGATCAGGGCTGGAGCCCGATGGACTTTGTCGACGACAGCCCGCTGACCATCCGCATCCCCGGCTCCGGCCCGTGGACACCTGACAACTTTGATCATCAGTTCAAAGGCCTGATCACCCTGACCGAAGCCCTGACCGACAGCCGCAACATTCCGGCCGTGCGGGTCAGCGAGACGGTGGGGCGCGATGCCGTGCGCAAGGTGGCCGAGGGGTTCGGCCTGCACTCTGATCTGGCGCTGGGTCCGGCCCTGGCGCTGGGCGCGTCGGAGGCGACCTTGCTGGACATGACCGGCGCCTATGCCGGTATTCTGAATGGCGGCTCCTCGGTCAAACCCTACGGGCTGACTGACCTGCGATTGAAGGGCGCCGCCGATCAGATCATCGGGCCGGGTGGCGGCATGGGAGAGCGGGTGATCTCGGACACCGCGGCCAAAGAGCTGACCTGGATGATGACCAAGGTCGTCGAGGATGGCACCGGCGCGCGGGCCAGGCTGGACGGCCGCGCGGTTGCGGGCAAGACCGGCACCACCTCGGCGGCGCGCGATGCCTGGTTCATCGGCTTTACCGCCGAT
>JANXPK010000840.1 GCA_025357355.1 Rhodobacterales bacterium | reverse complement strand
AGCGGTGATCGGCGCAGGGCTGATGGGGGCGGACCACTCCCGGATCGTGGCCGAAGATTTGCCCGGAGCCGTCTTGCAGGTGGTCTGCGACATGGATGCCGCACGCGCCAAGCGCGTCGCGGATGATTTGGGTGCGCAGGATGTGGGCAATGACCCCGAGGAAGTGATCGCCCGCTCCGATGTCGATGCCATCGTCATCGCCAGCCCGGACTTCACCCACACGCCTTTGTCGCTGGCCTGCATCAAGGCGGGCAAGCGGGTGCTCTGTGAAAAGCCCCTGTCGCAATCCCCCGCTGAGTGTCTGACCGTCATGGACGCCGAACAAGCCGCAGGCGCCCGCTTCGTGCAGTTGGGCTTCATGCGCCGCTATGATCAGGCCTATATGGAAATGCGCGCCGCCTTGACCTCTGGCCAGTTGGGCCGGGCGCTGATGATGCACAACTTCCACCGCAACGTCGCCACCCCTGCCGCCGACTTCACCGGCGCCATGGCCATGACCAACTCTGCCCCGCACGAGTTCGATGTGGTCCGCCATGTGCTGGGCACCGAATACGCCTCGATTACCGCCTGGCAACCGAAGCGTTCCGACGCCTTGGTCGCTCCTGTCGTGATGACACTGGAGACCACCGACCACCAGATCGTCACCATCGAGATCAACAACAACGCCGCCTACGGCTATGACGTGCGCGCGGAACTCGTCGGCGAGGCTGCCTCCATCGCGATGAACCACGTGGCCTACACCCGCACCGACCGGGTACTTGCCACCTCTGCCGCCTATGAGGCCGACTGGCGCGGCCGCTATGCCGAAGCCTATCGCCGCCAGAACCGCGCCTTCCTGCGTTTTGTGCATACCGGAACCTACCCGGAAATCGCCTCGTCGGCATGGGATGGCTACGCGGCCTCGGTGGTCGCAGAAACCGGCCCAAGGGCGCTGCGTGAGGGCCGCACGCTACCCGTCGAGATGATCACCAAACCGGAGTTCTACGCATGAAACTGGGATTTGTATCCGACAGTCTGGGCGGTTTGCCCTTCGAGACAATGCTGGACCACGCCGCCCGTCTTGGCGTCTCTGGGGTCGAGGTCAACACGTGCGGGTGGTCGACAGCGCCCCATTTTGACCTGAAAGGAATGCTCGGCAACAAGGCCAAACAGGCGGCGTTCCGCAAGGCCTTCGCTGACCGTGGGCTTGAGGTCATCAGCCTGAACGCCAACGGCAACCCCTTGCACCCGACCGACTCGGCCCAAGGCCTTGGCCTGAAGGATACGATCCGCGTGGCGGGCGAATTGGGCGTCAAGACCGTCTGCACCATGTCCGGCCTGCCTGCGGGCAATGCCACCGACACGATGCCCAACTGGGCCATCTCCTCTTGGCCGCCCGAGACGCAAGCCATCCTGCGCTTTCAGTGGGAGGAGAAGCTGCTGCCCTTCTGGGCCGGGATCGTCGACCTCGCCAAGGCCAATGGTGTGGAAAAGATCGCCCTCGAACTCCACGGCAATCAGGTCGTCTACAACGTCCCCTCCCTCTTGAAACTCCGTGCCGCCGTTGGCCCCATCGTGGGTGCCAACCTCGACCCGTCACACCTGTTCTGGATGGGCGCCGACCCCCTCGCTGCGGCCGAGGCGCTGGGGGCCGCCCTCTTTCATGTTCACGCCAAGGACACTTTCCTTAACGCGTCCGTCCAAGCCACTACCAGCCTCTTGGAAAACGGTTCCCTGATGAACATCCCGGCGCGGTCGTGGTCCTACATCACTCTAGGTTTCGGCCACGGCGAGGAGTGGTGGCGCCAGTTCTGTTATCGCCTGAAAATGGCAGGCTACGACGGATGGCTGTCGATCGAACATGAAGACGTGCTGCTGAATTCCCTCGAAGGCCTTGAGAAATCCGTGGCCCTCTTGAAAGGCGTTATGCCCGCCGCACCTGCCGACTACAAACCCCAAGCCATCTGAGAAGCCCATGCCCTGGATTGATGCAATTCCCGCTGACCTACCGCCTGAAGAGGCTCGCCGCTTCGACTATGCTGAAAAGACCTACGCCATCTACCGCAACCATGAGGACGCCTACTTCTGCACTGACGGCCTATGCACGCACGAAGACGTCCATCTCGCCGATGGCCTTGTGATGGAAAACACGGTGGAATGCCCCAAGCACTCTTCGATCTTCAACTTCAAGACGGGAGATGTCGAAACCCCGCCCGCCTGCAACAACCTGCGCACCTACAAAACCAAGGTCGAAGGCGGCCGCATCCTGATCGAGGTCTGACGTGGCCTGCCAACTCGCCGTTTGCGCGGAAATGCTGTGGCGTGACAAGCCCATAGACTGGCGGGCCTCACGCCACAAAGAGATGGGCTTCGGCGTCGGCTTGTGGAACTGGCCCGCCAAGTCCTGCAGCATGAAACGGCCTACACGGGTCCCGGCGCAAA
>JANXPK010000773.1 GCA_025357355.1 Rhodobacterales bacterium | reverse complement strand
ATCATGTGGCTGGGGTTGTAGCTGGTGCCGCCGCGCGGGACTTTGATGAACTGAACCGGTCCGGGCTCAGCGGTGAAAACATCGCCCTGTAGTTTGCGGGCGGATATCAGATAATCGAAGGACATGACGCATCCCTTCCGGATAATGGGTGATGTTACATTGGATCAATTGGTTCAAATCGGGCAACTTGGCCGCGAAATCTGCGGTCCAGTTCATCTTGCGCGCGTTCTCGTCAAAACGCAACGGTTTGCCGGGTTGACCCCGCCCCGCCATCAAGGAAGGGTGGCGCCGGATAGGGGGGCAGGATGCGCAAGGACAGGCTGGACAGCACGGGCATAGGCGCGCTTCTGGCGGTATCGCTGCTTTTGGGTTTCAACCAGATCATCGTCAAATACGTCAATCAGGGGCTGCAGCCGGTGTTCTTTGCCGGATTGCGCTCGACCATCGCCGTGGGATTTGTCGGTCTGTGGCTGTGGTATCGCGGCCTGTTGCGCCGGGTGCGGCTGACCGATCTGGGGCCGGGCCTGCTGATCGGGGTGATGTTCGCGGTGGAGTTTCTGGCGCTGTTCGTGGCACTGGACCTGACGACGGTCGGCCACAGCGCGTTGATCATGTATTCGATGCCGGTCTGGATGGGGATACTCGCCCATTTCTTCCTGCCCGGCGAGCGCTCCACACCGCTGAAGGCCGCAGGTCTGGCGTTGGCCTTTGCCGGCACCGCCCTTGCCATCGTCTCACGCGGGTCGTCCGGTCAGGCGACACTGCTCGGCGACCTTTGCGCGCTGATTGCCGCCTGGGGCTGGGCGGGTACCGCCTTTGTCGCCCGCAAGTCACGGCTGCGGGTGGCGGGACCGGAAGCGCAGCTCTTCTGGATGGTGCTGGTTTCGGCGCCGATCCTGCTGGTGGCCTCGCTGTTCTTCGGCCCTCTGCTGCGCGCGGGTCTGGTTCCGATGCACTGGTTCTGGCTGGTGTTTCAGGCGGGCGTCGTGGTGGCGGGTGGTTTTGTGACCTGGCTGTGGCTGTTGTCGGTCTATCCGGCCTCCATTGTCGCCAGCTTTTCCTTCCTCACGCCCCTCCTCGCCATCATTCTGGGCTATTTGATTTTTGCTGAACCGTTGTCGCCAAGCCTCATCGGGGCCACGGTTCTGGTGTCGTGCGGAATCGTTTTGATCAACCGCCGCGTGTAAAACGGGCGCGGAATCGCCACAAGGCGCTATTTGGCCTTTTCACACGGAATCTTATCCTCAGCCGCCAAATGGGCCATGACGCAACACTTTTGCGCCGCCGCCCCCACGGCGTCAACCGTGCGTCCACCGCTTAATCCACAGCACGGCCTCACAAGCCCGTGACGCAACCCGTGGACAGCGAGGACACGTCAAGCACAAAATGTTGGGGGTAAGTGTAAAAAATTCGTTGCTGCCAGTTCGGCTTTGCGCCAGTTTGCCAAAGTCGGAAGAACGCCGGGGATACGGCGCTGTCCGGGGGGACGAACCAAAGACCAAACCCGCAAGGGGGCCCATGCCGTCGCAAGACGCCGGGAACAATGGTTATGGCGCGGCCTCGAACGAGGGAACGGTTACACAACGACGGATACGTTCGGGGCGCCAAAACCCCGGCGACACAACGGAGAGACGGGGCATGAAGATCGAGCGCAAGTTTACCGCGGTTGAAACCGGGGCCTATGGAACCATTCCATTCACCCTGACCAATTCCGAGATCCGCAATCCCGACGGCAAGGTCGTCTTCCGCAACGACGCGGTTGAAGTGCCCGAGGGCTGGAGCCAGGTTGCAGCTGACGTGCTTGCCCAGAAGTATTTCCGCAAAGCCGGCGTTCCAGCCCGGTCACGCCATGTCAAGGAACACGGCGTGCCCAAGTTCCTGTGGCGTTCCGTCCCTGACGAGGCCGCCCTTGCCGCCCTGCCCGAAGATCAGCGCATGGTTGGCGAAACCTCTGCCAAGCAGGTGTTTGACCGGCTTGCGGGCGCCTGGACCTATTGGGGCTGGAAGGGTGGCTATTTCTCGACCGAGGCGGATGCCCGCGCCTATTGCGACGAGATGCGCTTCATGCTGGCCCGTCAGATGGGCGCGCCGAACTCGCCTCAGTGGTTCAACACCGGGCTGCATTGGGCTTACGGCATCGACGGCCCGTCGCAGGGCCACTATTACGTCGAACATTCGACGGGTGAATTGACCAAATCGACCTCCGCCTACGAACACCCGCAACCCCATGCCTGCTTCATCCAGTCGGTCAAGGATGACCTTGTCGGCGACGGCGGCATCATGGACCTGTGGGTGCGTGAGGCGCGTCTCTTCAAATACGGCTCGGGCACGGGCACCAACTTTTCGTCCCTTCGTGGCGAGGGCGAGCGGCTTTCAGGCGGCGGCAAGTCGTCGGGGCTGATGGGGTTCCTGAAGATCGGTGACCGTTCGGCGGGCGCCATCAAATCGGGCGGCACCACGCGCCGCGCCGCCAAGATGGTGATCTGCGACATGGACCACCCGGATATCGAGCAGTTCATCAACTGGAAGGTCATCGAAGAGCAGAAGGTGGCCTCGCTGGTGGCCGGTTCCAAGGTTCACGAAGCCCGCTTGAACGACATCTTCGCCGCCATCCGCACCTGGGATGGTTCGGCTGTAGACTCGGTCGATCCACTGAAGAACCCCGCGCTCAAGGCCGCCATCAGGGCTGCCAAGAAGGCGATGATCCCCGACACCTACACCTTCCGCGTCCTGCAATATGCGCGTCAGGGCTTCACATCGATCGAATTCCCGACCTATGATACCGATTGGGATTCCGACGCCTATATGACCGTGTCGGGCCAGAACTCCAACAACTCGGTCCGCGTCACCGACGCTTTCCTCA
>JANXPK010000755.1 GCA_025357355.1 Rhodobacterales bacterium | reverse complement strand
CCAAGGACGCCGATCTGGTCAAGCCGTGGGACGACAAGGGGTACAAGATGCCCGGCGGCAACCCCTATCATCCGGCGGGCTACATGACCTTTGTCGGGGCCAATGCGAAGGGCGACGTCAAACGGCACCAGCGCACCCTCGTACACCGCCTGCATCAGCGCCCGCGCCGCCGGATAAACCCCCATGGTCCTGCCCATCACCATCGCATTGGCCCCGACAAAGGTCATGTAGCCCGCCGGATGATAGGGGTTGCCGCCGGGCATCTTGTACCCCTTGTCGTCCCACGGCTTGACCAGATCGGCGTCCTTGGCGCCCAGCACCCATTCCTTGGCCCTGGTCAACAACGCTTCGGGTGCCACGACCTCGTCAATCAGCCCGTTGGCCTTGGCCGCCTTCGGGTCGCTCAGCTTGCCCTCCAGCAAATAGGGTGCAGCCACCATCGCCCCCAGCTTGCGGACCAGCCGCGTCGTCCCGCCCGCCCCCGGGAAAATCCCGACCTGAATTTCCGGCAGGCCGATCCGGGCCTTGGGGTTGTCCGCCACGATGATGCGGTGGCAGGCCAGCGGCAGCTCGTAGCCAATCCCAACCCCGGTACCCGGCATTGCCGCCACGATCGGCTTGCCACCCTTCAGCGTCTTGGGGTCCATCCCCGCCCGCTCGATCTTGCGCAGAATACCGTGGATTCGCATGATCCCGTCAAACAGTGACCGCGCCGGTTCCGCCCCGCCATCCGCCTTCATTCGCGCGATGACGTTCAAATCCATCCCGCCCGCAAAGTCCTTCTTGCCCGAGGTCAGGATCACCCCCTTGACCGCCGCATCGCCAAGCGCGCGGTCAATCAGCCCGTCCAACTCGCCAAACCCCGCCAGCGACATCACGTTCATCGACTTGCCCTCGACATCCCAGGTGATCGTGGCCACCCCATCGGCGTCAACTGCATAGCTGAAATCGCTCATACCTTCGGTCCTTCATCAGAGGGGAGTTGCAGCGGCAGCAGGCCGATGCAATCGCAGCAGCTCGGCGTCATCACGATGGCCGCGACATCGTCAACACAGGTTTGCAGGCTGGCGGCAGCGTTCATTTATCGCGGCCCAACCCAGTCAGAGCCGTCCTTGTAGGTGAACCTCGACTTGCCACCCGCCTGATGCACTTGCATATCGACATCGGAATAGGTCGCCACCTCCTGTGTCGCCTTGGTCCCGACCACCAGAAACCTCGCGACCCGGTCCGTGCGGTTGATGAAGTGATGCCCGTCGGAGTTGCCCGCCGGAAAGGCCGCGCAGTCGCCCGCGCGCATCACGCATTCACCGGCGTCCTGAACCAGCACAAATTCGCCCTGGGTCACCATGACGAACTCGTCCTCGTTCAGGTGCCAGTGGCGCAGGCTCGACAGCGCGCCGGGTTCCAGCGACACCAGATTGACGCCGAACTGCGTCAACCTGCCCGCATCGCCCAACCGCAAACTCGACCTTCCCCGCATCATGGCGGCATAGGGTTCAGGATAGATCGACCCGGTCTTCACCGGAACCTTGGACAG
>JANXPK010000752.1 GCA_025357355.1 Rhodobacterales bacterium | reverse complement strand
GCGATGGATGCGATCAGTACCCCCAGGGCCGACCAGCCAAAAGCACTGCGGCTGATCTCGGCCAGATCGTCCAGGTCGGCATCGGTCAGGCCGACCACGATGCCATAGCCGTTCGCGGTGTCGGCAAAGACGCGGTAAGGGTAGTCGGTGGGAATGTTCATCTGAGCAGCCTCGACCGTAGACCAACCGGGCGCAAGGCGGAGGTCTGGGATGTTGCTGGCCAGTACCGCCCCGTCTGGCCCGCGCAACAGATAGACCGTGGCATGGTTCGGGCTTGCCTTGATGCGGGTGGTTACCGCCTCGATCAGGTCGGTCTGATCACCGGATTGGCTGGTGTTCTGCAAAGCC
The DNA here is from genome assembly GCA_025357355.1 of Rhodobacterales bacterium. Taxonomy (GTDB): domain Bacteria; phylum Pseudomonadota; class Alphaproteobacteria; order Rhodobacterales; family Rhodobacteraceae; genus Stagnihabitans. The sequence continues at coordinate 3,554 of JANXPK010000752.1, read as the reverse complement.
GCGAAGGTCTCCGTCACGCGGGCATCTTGGCGGGCGACCAGTTGCGCGCGAAGGAGGCTGTATCCGATGGTCGAGGCCAAAACCAGGGCTGCCAGAACGAACAGCGACATGCCAAAGGCCAGTCGGAACGCCGTGCGGCGCAAGAGATCAGCGGGTCGCATCGAGCATGTAACCGGCGTTCTTGACGGTCAGCAACAAGACCACGTCAAAGGGCTTGTCGATCTTGGCGCGCAGGCGGCTGATATGGGTCTCGACCACCGAAGTCTTTGGATCAAAGTGAAAATCCCAGACCCTTTCTAACAGCATAGTGCGGGTGACCACGCGACCTGCGTTGCGCATCAACACTTCCAGCAGGGTGAATTCCTTGGGCAAAAGCTCAATCATTTGACCGCCGCGACGGGCCTGACGTCGCATCACGTCCAGTTCCAGATCCGCGACGCGCAACACCGTGGGCGTATCTTGCACCGGCGGACGCCGGGCGAGCGCGTTCACCCGCGCCATCAGTTCGGCAAAGGCAAAAGGCTTGGTCAGGTAATCGTCGCCGCCCGCCTCAAGTCCCGCCACCCGATCCTCGACACCGCCAAGTGCAGTCAGAAACAGCACCGGAGCCTTTCCGCCTGCCGCGCGTAGGCTCCGCACCAGCGACAAACCGTCCAGTCCCGGCAGCATCCGGTCCACCACGAGCACGTCATAAGAGTCATGCAGAGCCTGAAATAGCCCGTCCCGACCGTCGCCCAACGTGTCGCAGACATGCCCCGCTTCGCTCAGACCGCGCGCGACATAGGCCGCGACGGACGCGTCGTCTTCAATCAGCAAAAGTCGCATCGGCGGTTTTCGGCTCCATTCGGTGAATTGTCGACAATATTCTGTGTAGCACTCCTGTCCTGGCCACCAGCTTACAAATTTGTAAATCCGCCGCCATATTCTGGCAGAACTTTCCGGATATTCGGCAGGCTCTGGCGGGCCATGAAGAGCCCCGAGCATCTGGAGCACAGAATGAAACAAATCCTGCTGGCCCTTGGCCTGATACTGGCGCCTGTTGGCGCGTTCACCGCCTTCGAGGTCACGTTTGTCGGCGCTGCCCAAGCCGGCGCGACCCTGGGCGATCTTTCTGCGATGAAGGCGATCATCGCCGATGTGCAGAAAATCGTAGCCAAAGGCGACTTTGCCGGGGCCGCTACCCGTATCACAGATTGGGAAACCGCCTGGGACGACGCCGAAGCGGGGATGCGCCCCTTGAACCCCGACGCCTGGGGCAAGGTGGACGCCGCCTCGGATGCGGCGCTGAAGTCGCTGCGTAAAGGCACTCCCACCGCCGATGTGATCAACCCCACCCTCGCCGCCCTGATGGCAGCGCTTGACGCTGCTGCAGGCAAGTGAACCCAATGCAAGGATACGCAAAATGACCACCGTTTCGATGTTCGACCAAGGTGCAGTCGAAGAGATCTCCGCGCTCAACCGCGTGCCCAAGGTGACGGTCGATTTCTGGCTGATCAAGCTGATGGCCGTGACCATGGGCGAGACCGCTGCCGATTACCTCGGCGTCAACCTCGGCCTTGGCCTGACCAACACGTCGATCATCATGACCGCCGTGCTGGCGCTCGCCCTGATGCTGCAATTCCGCCAGAAACGCTATGTGCCATGGAGCTATTGGCTGGCTGTGGTTCTGATCTCGATCGTGGGCACCTTGGTGACCGACAATCTTGTCGACAACTTCGGCGTCAAGCTGATCACCACCACTTGGGTCTTTACCGCCGCTTTGGCCGCGACCTTTGCGCTGTGGTACCGATCGGAGGGCACGCTGTCGATCCATTCCATCCACTCGACCCGCCGGGAAATCTGGTACTGGATGGCGATCCTGTTCACCTTTGCGCTCGGCACGGCTGCAGGCGACCTCGTGTCCGAACAGTTCGGCCTTGGCTATTTCAGCACCGGCATCCTGTTTGGCTTGATCATCGGCTCGCTCGCAATCGGCTATTTCTTCCTCGGCCTCGATTCGATCCTTGGCTTCTGGCTGGCCTATATCTTCACCCGTCCCTTGGGGGCTTCCTTCGGCGACCTGCTGTCGCAAGACCACAAATTCGGCGGCTTCGGCCTGGGCACCATCATAACCAGCACCGTCTTCCTCGGTGCCATCATCCTCATCGTCGCCTATATGAGCTTTACCCATGATGGCGAAGAACGTGCGGTTGAGACCTGAGGCTGGTTCGGCCAACTGGACCGGCGGGGGCAGTTGACCTTGCCGGTTCGTCTTTGCCTGGAACGGGATGCAGCTTGCTGGAGACCCGGCACTTCTCCCGACCCATGGTCCCTTGCCTGACCGCGCGCCAATTCCGGCAAGGCAGAATGCTCGCGAAGAACCTGCGGCTCCATCAAACCTCAACCCGCTGTAGATAAACTGGCAAGACTGAACAGTAAGTCGGAAAATGTGGGGTTAAGTGTGACGATCCGGTAATGGCTTGGCGTACTCACCTATTTCGTGCCTCTGTTTCCGTCGGCCTATCTCTGGCACCTGTCGATCTTCAAACCCGCCTATGGCGCGCTGGAACTCTATCGTGACGATCCCGTCATCCTGACGGGACTTCTGTCGATGATCTTGCAGGGCCTGTTCTTTTCCTGGGTCTTCCCGAAACTGTTCGCGGGGCCTGGCTGGATCATGAACGGGCTGAAATTCGCCGCCGTGTTCGGACTGCTGGGCAGGTCGTTTCTGGTCCTGCCGGTCGCCGCCAAGTTCCGCATGACCTCAGTGAGCCGCTTCCTGCTTCTGGAGACGATCTTCACGGCGCTGCAGTTCCTGGCCACCGGCCTGTTGCTGGCCTTGGTTTATCGCAGACGACGATCTCCCCTGTTTCTGGGGCTTTGTTGCGCAAACGGCCTAAGGTCTGAAGTGACTCTTTGCCTTGGCAGAACTATCCTGCGGGCTGCGTGAGCGGTGTTCCAAGAGCCGTGAAGCGGTTCAATATGGCTGCCCTGATCTGAAGCTCGGCCACCTGCCGGTCGAAGTCGCGGGACATGACACGCTCGCCCAAGAGCTTGGAGCAGCGCATTTTGGCCACGACAAGGCTTCGTCGATGGTAGCCGATCCAGCGCTTCCAGATGGCCCTGCCGAGACGGCGACTGTTGCGAAGGTGACCCGTGCTGGGGCGGCGGGGGATGTGAACAGTCAAGGTCATCTGGCGACGGTACAGGGTGCTGAACTCCGGCACCGGCCAGTCGAGACCGGCGAGGTCAAGGACACTGGCGACCTTCCCAGTGGTCTGCCGGAGCGCCAACCCGAAGTGCGCCTTCAGCGTCAGGAAAACCAAGATCGCGGCGTCGGTAACGACGGGCTGACGCCCGCGCTTCCCGGTCGGCTCGGCCGACCATTGTGTCCTGGGATCGAACCAGTTCGACAACGATCCGCGCCTCGCCTGCGCCGTTTTGTAGTCATGCCAGTTCGTGGTGCGATCAGTGGGAGGCTGCGGTATGCTCATGCAGCCTTACTAAAAGACTGGATTCTCAAGGTGAATCCTTCACAGCATTTACGCATGTATGGATGCCCCCGTTGGTGCAAG
>JANXPK010000671.1 GCA_025357355.1 Rhodobacterales bacterium | reverse complement strand
TTGCACCAGATGTAATAGGGCACGGCGGTCAGCGGGCTTGGCACCTCGACGGCAGGCCGGTCGCGATAAAGGGCCGTGCCCCAGGTGGAAAGGTCGGCCAGAACAGCGGGTGCCTTGACCACGCTGATCCCGCCCAGAAGGTCGCCCTGCCACTCTGCCGCCAGTGCCGCACTGGCGGGAAGCCGCAGTCGCCCGACCGGCCCGGCCACATCCTGCTGTTCGACGCAATAGAGCAGCGGACCCCGGCGCAATGAAACCCGGCCTTGATCCTGACGCACATCGGGATGGGCATATTGCCGCTCTGCAACCATCGGCAGGGTCAGTTCGACCTTGTCGCCCTTGGCCCAGGTCCGGTTGAGCTTGAGATAACCACGCTCTGGTGTCATCGGCACGGCCTTGCCGTTGACCTTGCACGCCGCCCCCTTGGCCCAGCCCGGAATGCGCAGCGCCAGGGCAAAGGCACCCGCCCCCTCGGGGTCAACCGTGACCGCAATCTCGCCCGACCACGGATAATTCGACACCTCGCTCAGCGTCACAGCACCGCCCGTAACCGGCAGCGTCGTGGTCGCCCCGCCATAAAGGTGCACAGCCACCTTGCCATCCGCCACCGAAAAGAAATAGCCCGCGACCGAGGCGATCAGCCGGGCCACGTTCATGGTGCAGCATGGACAGGGGTGCCAGTCCCAGCGCTTGTGCGTGCCGTCGCTTTCCAGCTTGTTGTCATAGAAATACTGGGTGCCGTCGCGCGACAGACCTGCCAGCGAGTTGTTGTACAGCGCCAGTTCCAACATGTCGGCATATTGCCCGTCCAGATCAAGGTTCAGCATCCGCGAAGCCCAGAAGATGAACGCGACCGAGGCGCAGGTTTCGGCATAGGCGGTGTCGTTCGGCAGGTCGTAGTCTTTGGTGAAGCCCTCGTTGGAGGCGCTGGGGCCAAAGCCGCCGGTCACGTACATCCGGGTGCGGGTGACATCGGCCCACAGCGTCTCGCACGCCTGCTTCAAACCGGCATCGCCGTGCTCGGCGGCAAGGTCGGCCATCGCGGTATACATGTACATCGCGCGCACGGCATGGCCCACAACCTTGGTCTGCTGGCGCACCGGCAGGTGGGACTGGTTGTATTCGTAGGTCGATTGCATGAATGCCTCGACCGGTTCCCCGCGCGCCCCGCGTTCCTGATCAAAGTAGTGCGGCTGGGCGCCGCGTTCGTTGATGAAATAGCTCGCAAGGTCGAGGTATTTGCGCAATCCCGTGGCGTGATAAAGCTTGACCAGCGCCAGCTCGATCTCTTGATGACCGCAGTAGCCGCGCTTCTGGCCGGGGTTCGGGCCAAAGACCGTGGCGATGTGGTCCATGTAGCGCATCATAACCTTGAGAAAGCGGTCGCGCCCGGTCGAGTGGAAATAGGCGACGGCCCCCTCCAACATGTGGCCCGCGTTATACATCTCGTGATTGTCGCGCAGGTTGGTCCAGCGGTTTTGTGGCTCGCGTTCCAGATACCAGCAGTTCAGATAGCCGTCAGGCGCCTGCGCCTTCTCCAGATCGTCGATGATGGCCTCGATCTTGTGCTCGATCCCGGGATCGCGGCGGTGCGACAGCGCATAGGACGCGGCCTCGATCCACTTGCCCACATCACTGTCCCAGAAGATCTGGGTGGTGAAGTTGTGGCGGTTGCGGGGGATGCGCAAGGGCGGCACGGGCTTCGGCAGCTTCAGGCTGTCCAGCATGTCGAAGGCAACCAGCTGTTTGTATTGGCTGGGAATGGTGCGGTTCAGCACGCAATCCAGCCGCTCGCTCCAGAACGGGCCGGTGATCTTGACGTCGCTGAACGTGACCGAGGCATATTTCCGCATCATTTTCTCCATCCGGGCCTTGCCCGTCATTCCATTCCAAGGGTCGAGGCGCGTGCCACCAGACGGCAGGGCAAAAGACGCAGGCCCTGCTCGGACTGACCGGTGATCATTGCGGCCATGCAGCGCCCGGCCTCGGCGCCAAGGGCTGCCAGGTTCATGTCGATCGAGGTCAAAGGCGGGCGGGCGGCCTCGGCCATCACCGCCCAATTGTCAAAACCGCAGATCGCCACATCCTGCGGCACCCTCAGCCCCATTTCGCGCAACGCATCGGACGCCCCTCGCGCGATCTGATCGTTGCCGCAGAACAGGCCATCGGGGTTGGCCTTGCCCGGCCCGTAAAGCTGCGCCACAGCCTCGCGGCCCCAGCCTTCGGTCCATTTGCCATGCAGAACCGGCACTGCGTCCCCCTGCGCCTCGGCATAGCCCGCCTGACGCAGCCGCACCGCCTCGAAATGCTCCGGCCCGGTGATGTGGGCGACCTTGTGGCGGCCTAAGCTGTGCAGATGCTCGACCGCCAGCCGCGCCCCGCCCTTGTCATCGGGCAAAAGTGTCAGACCGTCATCGTCGCCATGGGCAAAGACATGGATCACCGGCACCCCAAGGCCGGTCAGTTGCGCGGCCGGACGCCGGTCCGACCGCCGCGCCGTGACCACGATGCCGTCGATCTGCTTGGCCAGAAGCTGCTCGACATGGGCCGCCTCACGTGCCGGGTCGTCGGTGGCGTTGCACATGAAAACGCCGATCCCAAGCGGGGCCAGAACCGCCTCCAGCCCCTCCATGATCGGCATGGTGAACCGCCCGAAACTGTCGTTGGAAATCAGCCCGATCGACCCTGACAGCCCCGAATGCAGGCTTTTGGCCAGGCTATTGGGGCGAAACTGCAAACGCTCGGCCACCTCAGTCACCCGTTTGCGGGTTTCAAGCGCGATGGTGCCGGTCTTGTTCAGCACCTTTGACACCGTGCCGATCGACACCCCGGCCTCGCGCGCCACATCCCTGATCGTGGTGGCGCGGGTCACTTTACGGCCCCCGACAACAGGCCAGAGATGTAATAGCGCTGCAACAGCAGGTAGACGATCAGGCACGGCAGTATCGAGATGACGACCGAGGCTTGCAAGCCACCCCAGTTGACCGCGCCGAACTGCCCGGTGATCACGCCCGTCATCATGATCGGCACCGTGAACGAGTTTTCGTTGTTCATCAGGATCAGCGCGCCCAGAAACTCGTTCCACGAGGTGATGAACGCAAACAGCGCCACCGTCACCATGCCCGGCATCACCAGCGGCAGAAAGATGCGGCGAAAGGCGAACAGGCTCGACGCGCCATCGACGACGGCAGCCTCTTCCATCTCTTTGGGCACCGCCTCGAACGAATTGCGCATCAGGTATATCGAGAACGGCAGTTGCAGGATGGTGTGCAGGATTGCCAGGCCCAGCTTGGTGGCGAC
>JANXPK010000496.1 GCA_025357355.1 Rhodobacterales bacterium | reverse complement strand
TTTGCCGCCGCCCTTGTGGGCAAGGATCGGCAGGCGGTGATGACCGCGCTGAACCCGGCATGGAACCTGGTCGGGCGGGTTCATTTCAATTTAGCCGAAAACCGCCGCGACCCCGATCTGCCTTTTGCCTTCATGGCAACTTACACAACTTCTTTGTCGGCCGCGGCGCGCGCCCAGCATGTCCCGCTCGGCCAGGCGATGCGTGACTATGCCGGCCCAGCCAATCGCGCCCGGCTGCTGGCGCTGTTGCAGCCGGTGCAGCGCGCGGCTGAAAGCTGCGACTGGTTGCGCGCGATGGTGGAGGGTGGAGAGATTTTCCACCCGCTGCGCTGGACTGCGCCCGAGGCCGGGCGCTTGCTTGCCAGCGCCGGAGACCTGGAGCGCGCCGGGGTGGTGTTGCGCATGCCGGCCAACTGGCGCGCCAGCCGGCCACTGCGCCCGAAAGTCGCGGCTTCCATCGGCGACAACCGACCGTCGCGGGTTGGGCTCGACGGGCTGATGGATTTCCGCATGGAAGTCACGCTTGACGGTGACGCGCTGACCGCCGGCGAAATCGCCGACCTGCTGGCCGGGACGGATGGGCTGGTGCTGCTGCGCGGACACTGGGTGGAGGTCGATCGCGCCCGGCTCGCCAAAACCATGGATGCGTTCAAGCGTGCCGAGGATTTGGCCGCCCGTGACCAACTGACCTTCGCCGAGGCCATGCGGATGCTGGCGGGCACGGCACTGACCGCGGATGCCGAAGCTGCGACGAACGCGGATTGGGCGTCGGTGACCGCTGGACCGTGGCTTGCTGAAGCGCTCCACGCGCTGCGCGCAGCCGACGGCGACATCGATCCCGGCCCGGCGCTGCACGCGACATTGCGGCCCTATCAGAAATCCGGCGTGCGATGGCTGCATCTGCTGGCCGAGCTTGGCCTGGGCGCCTGCCTCGCTGACGATATGGGACTGGGCAAGACCATCCAGGTGCTGTCGTTGCTGCTGGTGCGCCAGAAAGGTCCGAACCTGCTGGTCGCGCCTGCATCTTTGCTGGCCAACTGGCAGGCGGAAATCGCCCGCTTTGCGCCCGGCCTAAAAGCACGGACCGTGCATCCGTCGGTGATGCCAGCCGAAGAACTGCGGGGGCTGACGCAGGCGGATTTCGACGATTTCGATCTCATCATCACCAGCTATGGCGGGTTGCTGCGCATTCCGGCGCTGGCGAAGGCCGCGTGGCGCCTGGTGGTGCTGGATGAAGCGCAAGCGATCAAGAACGCGGGCAGCAAGCAGACCCGGGCCGCCAAGGCGTTGCGGGCCGAAGCCCGCATCGCGCTGACCGGCACCCCGGTGGAAAACCATCTCGGCGATCTCTGGTCGATTTTCGACTTCATCAATCCGGGATTGCTCGGCACCGCCAAACAGTTCGCCGGACATGTCAAAGCCCTGGCCAAGCGCGCCCATAATCCCTATGGGCCGATGCGGGCGCTCGTCGGGCCTTATATTCTGCGGCGGATGAAGACCGATCGCGCGGTGATCGCCGATCTGCCCGACAAGACCGAGGTCAAGGCGTACTGCACGCTGAGCAAGCTGCAGGCGAGCCTGTACCAGCAGTCGGTCGACGCACTGGCAACGCAAATCGAGACCTTGGAGGGCATCGAGCGGCACGGCGTGGTCCTGGCCTTCCTGATGCGCTTCAAGCAGATCTGCAACCACCCTTCGCAATGGCTGGGCGACGGTGCGTACGGGCCGTACGACAGCGGCAAGCTTGCCCGCTTGCGCGAATTGGCCGAGGCGGTCGCGGCGCGACAGGAGAAGATGCTGGTGTTCACGCAGTTCCAGGAAATGACGGCGCCGCTGTCGGAGTTTTTGCAGGGGGTTTTCGGGCGTCCCGGCTTGGTTCTTCACGGTGGCACCGCGGTCAAGGCGCGCGCGGCGCTGGTCGAATCGTTTCAACGCGAGCAGGGCCCGCCGTTCTTCGTGTTGTCGCTCAAGGCGGGTGGCACCGGCTTGAACCTGACGGCCGCATCGCACGTCGTTCATTTCGATCGGTGGTGGAACCCCGCCGTGGAAAATCAGGCGACCGACCGGGCCTATCGCATCGGGCAGAAGAGGAATGTGCTGGTTCACAAGTTCGTCTGCCGTGGCACCGTGGAAGAGAAGATAGACGCCCTCGTCGAGGCTAAACTGGGTTTGTCGAACCAGATCATCGAGGGCGGCGGCGAGGCCTTGTTGACGGAACTGAGCAACGACGAGTTGCTGCGCATGGTTGAGCTCGATATCAGCAGCGCGATGGACGAGGTCAAGGCAGGGTAAGAAGCTGTCTTGTTCGGGAGAGGATGAGGCAACACATGGGACGATACGACTACGGCGGCTGGGCTCCATACATTCCGGTGGCGCAAAGGCAGCGCCAAGCCAAACAGAAGGTCGCAGCGCTGAACAAGAAGGGGCACAACTGCCAGCCCATCACGATCGAAGGCCGCGTCATCGTCAAGAGCTTCTGGGGCAAGGCCTGGTGCGACAACCTGGAGTCCTACAGCGATTTTGCGAACCGCCTGCCACGCGGGCGGACCTATGCACGCAACGGCTCCGTCATCGATCTGCGCATCGAGGCCGGCAAGGTAAAAGCGCTCGTGTCCGGTTCGGATGTCTACAGCGTCGAGATCGGTGTGCAGCCGCTGGCGGCAACGAGGTGGGGCGCGATCGTCAAGGAATGCTCGGGCAAGGTTGCGTCCGTGATCGAGTTGCTGCAAGGCCGCCTGTCTGACGCGGTGATGGAAACGGTGACGCGCCGTGGTGACGGACTGTTCCCGCTGCCGCGGCAAATCAGCTTGTGTTGCAGTTGCCCGGACGCGGCCTCGATGTGCAAGCATGTCGCGGCCGTGCTGTACGGCGTGGGCGCTCGCCTGGACGACGAACCTGAACTGTTATTCCTGTTGCGCCACGTTGAGCCGCAGGACCTGATTCGACAGGCCGGCAACGTGCCGGCGATGGCGCACTCCGACACGCAAGGTACATTGGACCGCACCGATCTGTCGGCCTTGTTCGGCATCGATCTCGACGATGCGTCCGGCGCGTCGACAGCGCACCCCCCGGCCGCAGTCGCGCCGTCTCGCAAGCGCTTGCGGCAGCCGAAAGCCGTCGATCCGCTACCGTCGGCGGTGCCGGGGAAAAACACCAAGACGCCAACCCCGCGCCGAGAGCGAAGCAAGACCGTCACCACCGCAGACTTGATCGCGCGTGGCGTCGCGCGGCACATGATTCAGAACTGGATCGCTTCGGGCGTGTTGCTGCGCACCGAGCAGCGCGGCGTGTACCGGACAACGGCCCAGACCGAAAGACGGATCGTGGCCTACGCCACTCGGGGTGCCGGGATTTGAAGGACTTCTACAGCGAGTAGTTCATCGCCCGCCACACTGCTCGAATTTTGAGAAAAATGGACTTTCCGGGGTTTGAGTCAAAAACACCCATCGTGCTGCTGCTGAAGAGCAGATGCGGCGCGGTGGAGTACGCGCTGAGCCGGACCGCGTCCCCTGCCTTGATCGCCGAGTACCAAACCCAGTTGCCCGACAGGACCTTGCTCCAAGTGAAGCTGCATAAGTTCTACCTGCAGAATCAAGCGGGTGTGAACGCTGGTCAGGAACCGCCCTTATGTGATGGCGAGGAAGCGGATTTGGTCCGCAGCTTTCATGCGGCAGCGGCTCGCAATATTGCGAGC
>JANXPK010000523.1 GCA_025357355.1 Rhodobacterales bacterium | reverse complement strand
GAAAGTCGATGCCGTCATCCACTTTGTGCGACGAGGGGATGTAGATGGCAAAGAACCCACCGGCAAAACCGCCCACCTTCATGCGTGGCAAGTCGAGATGGCCCTTGCCCTCGCCCGTCAGCCAGATCGCATCGCGGTTTTGCGGGGCGTTGTAGAGGCGCAGCAGGATATCGTTGTGGCCGTCGAAGGTGGGGAACATGCAGTTTCCTTTGGCTGGCGTCGGACGGGGGGTTTCACACCCCCAGACCCCTGTGGAGTATTTGGACCAAGATGAACGGCAAGGTCTAGCCCTCCAACATCCGATCAGCTGAAGCGGCAAACAGGCTGCGGGCATAGTCGGTCTGCATTTGCGCCGAAGCAAGGGCGGTACGGGACAGCTCCTCGACCGCGCGACCGTTTTGCATGACCAGAACCCGGTCGCACATATGGTCGATGACGGCGAGGTCGTGGCTGACCATCAGGAAGGTCAGGCCGCGTTCTTCGCGCAGGCGCATCAGCAGGTTCAGCACCTCGGCCTGAACGGAGGCGTCAAGCGCAGAGGTCGGCTCGTCCAAAAGCAGGATTTGTGGCTTCAGCATCAACGCGCGGGCGATGGCGACCCTTTGGCGCTGGCCGCCCGACAGCTGATGGGGATAGCGAAAGCGGAACGAGGTCGGCAGACCGACATCGGTCAGCGCCGTCATAACCCGGGCGTCGCGGTCGCCGATGCCATGGATGGCCAGCGGTTCGGACAGGGTCCGGTCGACGGTGTGACGCGGATGCAAGGAGGCATAGGGGTCCTGAAACACCATCTGCACCTGAGCCGAAAACGCCTTGCCGCGCGGCGATTGCACCGCCTCGCCGCCGATGCGGATGCGGCCCGCCGACACCGGCGCCAGACCGCAGATCGCGCGCAGGATCGTGCTTTTGCCAGAGCCGCTTTCCCCGACCAGACCGAAGCTGGCCTTTTCCCCGACCTTCAGGCTGACCGCTTCCACGGCGCGGACCCGTCGTCCATTGGCGTTGAACGTCACCGACAGGTTCTCGATCTCGATCAGCGCCATCACATCGCCCATTCCGCATTGCGATCCAGCCCCGGCAGCGGCCCCCGGGTGCCACCGATGCGCGGCAGGCAGTTCAAGAGCCCCTGCGTATAAGGGTGGCGGGCGTGCAGCAGGTCTTTGGCCGCGATCTCTTCGACAATGCGGCCCTTGTACATCACCAGCACCCGGTCACAGAACCGTGCCACCAGCCGCAGGTCATGGCTGATGAAGATCAGCCCCATGCCACGGTCGCGCACCAAGGCGTCCAGGATCGACAGCACCTCGGCCTGCACCGTCACGTCCAGTGCGGAGGTCGGCTCGTCGGCAATCAGAAGGTCGGGGTTGGGGATCAGCATCATCGCAATCATCACCCGCTGGCCCATGCCGCCCGACAGCTCGTGCGGATAAGCCTCCATAACCCGATCGACGTCGCGGATCTGCACGGCGTCAAGGGCGGCCACCGCCTTGGCATAGGCCACGGCCCGGCTGACATGATCGCGCTGCCTGAGCCCCTCCATCAGCTGCGCGCCGACCCGCATCACCGGGTTCAGCGAGAATTTGGGGTCCTGCATCACCATGGCGATCCGCCGCCCGCGCAGGGCGCGCATCTGCGCCTCGGATGCCGCCATCAGATCCTGGCCGTCAAAGGTCATCGCGTCGGCCATGATCCGCCCCGGCGGCCGGATCAGTCGCAGCACCGCCCGCCCGGTCATGGTCTTGCCAGAGCCGCTTTCGCCGACGATGCCCAGCCGTTCGCGCCCGAGTTCGAACGACACCCCGCGCACCGCCTCGACCAGACCCGCCTCGGTGTTGAACGTCACCTGCAGGTTCTTGACCGACAAGAGGCTCATCGTCCCGAACTCCTCGGGTCCAGCACGTCGCGCAAACCGTCTCCCAACAGGTTGAACCCGAGCGAGACGATGAAGATCGCAAGCCCCGGCATCGTCGCCACCCACCACTGCTCGAACAGGAATTTTCGCCCTGCGCTGATCATCAGCCCCCATTCCGGCATCGGTGGCTGCACGCCCAGCCCCAGAAACCCCAGCCCCGCCGCCGTCAGGATCACGCCCGCCATGTCCAGCGTGACACGGATGATGACCGAGGGCAGGCACATCGGCATGACATGGCCCAGAATGACCCGCATCGCCCCCGCACCTTGCAGCTTGACTGCGGCGATGTAGTCGGAATTGCGCACCGTCAGCGTCTCGGCCCGTGCTACCCGCGCATAGGGTGGCCACGAGGTCAGCGCGATGGCCAGCACCGCATTGACCATCCCCGGCCCCAGTACGGCCACCAGCGCCAACGCCAGGATCAGCTTGGGGAACGCCAGAAAGATGTCGGTGATCCGCATCAGCACCTGATCGATCCAGCCGCCGAAATACCCCGCCACCGTGCCGATGATCAGCCCGACCACCGGGGCGGTCAGGATGACCAGCAACACGATGTACAGGGTGATCCGGCTGCCGAACAGGATACGGCTCCAGATGTCGCGGCCAAAGTCATCCGTCCCCATCCAGTGCCCCGGCGTGCCCGGCGGCAACAGCCGGTTGCCCAGCGCCTGGGCGATCGGGTCGTAGGGCGCCAGAAGCGGGGCAAAGATCGACATCAGCACCAGTGCGACCGAGATCGCCAGGCCGATCATCGCCAGCGGATTGCGCCGGAACCGCAACCAACTCAGCCAGGCCTGCACCAGACGCGATTGCAGCCGCGACGCCGGGTTGGGTTCACGCAGCCACGTGCTCCAGGACGAAGATGCCATGGTCATCGCGCCCTCGGATCGGCCAGCCGGTACAAGAGGTCCGAAAACATGTTGATGAAGATATAAACCGCACCCACCACCACGGTGCCGCCCAGCACCGCCGGCATGTCGGCGACCAGCAGCGCATCGGTGATATAGCGGCCAAGGCCCGGCCAGGCGAAAATCGTCTCGGTCAGCACCGCCCCCTCCAGCAGGAACGCATAGCTCAGCGCGATCACCGTGATCAGCGGCACCATCACGTTTTTCAGCGCATGGACCCAGATCACCCTGCCCTCCGGCATGCCCTTGACCCGCGCCGTGGTGATGTATTCCTGCCCCAGTTCGTTCATCATGAAGCTGCGCGTCATCCGGCTGATATAGGCCATCGACAGATAGCCCAAGAGCGAGGCGGGCAGGATGATATGCGAGATTGCATTGGCGAACATGTCCCATCGTCCGGCCAATGCCGTGTCGATCAGGATCATGCCGGTCCAGGCGGTGACCTGAAACTGTGCCATCATGTCGTAATTTGCGTCCAGCCGCCCCGGCCCGCCGACCCAGCCGAGCTTGCCGTAAAACAGCAACAGCCCCATCAATCCCAGCCAGAACACCGGCATCGAATAGCCCATCAGGCCGATCAGCCGCACCAGTTGGTCCATGATCGAGCCGGGCTTGGTCGCCGCCAGCACCCCCGCCGGAATGCCGATCAGCACGCCGATGATGGTGGCCAGCGTCGCGAGTTCCAGCGTGGCGGGGAAATAGCGTTTGATCTCTTGCACCACCGGCTGCTTGGTGCGGATGGACGTGCCCAGATCGCCGTGCAGCGCGTCGTTCACATAGATGCCGAACTGCTCGATCAAAGGCTTGTCCAGCCCCAGCTTCAGCCGAGCGGCCTCGATCTGCGCACTGGTCGCCCGCTCGCCCAGAATCGAAGTCACCGGGTCAATCGGCACCACCCTGGCGATGATGAAGGTCACGGCCAGAAGGCCGATAAAGGTGATGAACAGCGAAAACAGCATAGCCGCAATCTGCCGCGCAAGGCGGTTCAGGCGCGAGGGCTCGGCGTCAAGGGTGCTGTCGGTCATGGGAAAAGGCGCGCCTCCGGAAAGAGGCGCGCCAAGACCTTACTTCGTCGCCAGCCAATAGGCCGCCGCATCAACGGCCCCGCCGGTGAAGAAGTCCTTGACGTTGGTGCGCAGTCCGGTTTGGCGCGCCTGCTGGAACATCAGGATGAAGGGCGCGGTGTCGCGGTGGGTCTTTTC
>JANXPK010000483.1 GCA_025357355.1 Rhodobacterales bacterium | reverse complement strand
CTTGATGACGATGCGGGCGGTGGGGTGTTCGGCCTGCGCCTGCACCAGCATCTCCTGAAACGTGGACGCCGTGGCCCCGGCGTGGGTGATCGAAGCATCGCCTATGGTCTGGTCGATGAGCAGGACATAGCCGGGGGGCGGGGAGGCAAGCTCGGGGCGGTGAATATTGTATTTTGACAAGTCGAGCAGTTTCAAGCGGCCTATTCCGTCCCTGGCACGGGCCAAAAGGTTTGAATCATCCAAGGGATGATGTGCGAGGATACGCTCCAGCGTGGACGGCGCGGTGCTGTCGAAATGCACGCCGAGCCCGTCGATCAGCAGACCAAGGGGGGGATCGCCGTGGCGGCCGGGGCGGATCGAGCGCAGGAAGGCATCCTCGATCCGGACGAGGCGCACGTTGCGGCGGGTGGCCACAGCCTCGCCGCGCTTTGCATAGGGCGAGCAGCCCCAGACCACGACGCCATCTTGCGGACCGGGCAGGCCAAGCGAAAGATCGTGACCGGCCAGCGACAGGATGCGGCGCAGACGCGGTTGCAAGAGCAAACCGGCGTTGTAAAAGCAAAGCCGCCGGGGAATGTCCCCGGCGGCTGGCAATGCTGGACCGTTTTGGGCCAAAGGGGTCCTAGAGGCCGATTTTGGTAGCGGCGGAGCCGACGGCCGAGAGCGACGAGGCCGTGCCAGACGCGGCCGAGGCCGAACCGGTGATGGCGCCGAGAGTTTTGGTCCATTGCACGAAGGGTGCTTCGGTCACGTAGACCGTGTCGCCGTCGCGGATCAGGAAATCGCGGGCCTCGAACATGCCGGTGGGCTGGGTCAGGTCGAGCACGTAGACCATGCGCTGCGCGCCTTGCAGGTCGGTGCGGCCCAGAACGGCATTGGCGATGGCGGCCGTTTCGTTGCGCAGAACGAAGACGCCGGTCGGGTCGGCGAGGTTCGAGTTCAGGCCGCCGACGGTGGCAATGGCTTCAAGTGCCGAGAGGGTCTGGGTGGTGAAGGGAACCCGGTTCTGCGCGCCGGTGGCACCAAGGGCCGTGAAGGCGCGGGTGTCCTGTTCGACCACGATCTGATCGCCGGGGCGCAAGGCGATGTCGAGGTGCGGGTTGGCGTAAAGGTCTTGCAGCCAGATCTTTTCGGAACGATTCCCGCGTGTTACCCGGACCACGGCGACAGAAGGCGCAATGGTCACGCCGCCCGCCTTGGAGATCATCGCGGTCAGGCTGCGGGTGGCGCGGTCGATCGGGAAGTTGCCTTGACCGGCAACCGAGCCTGCCACGGTGACCGCGGAGCCATCGCCCGCAACCCGCGAAATCGTGATCTGCGGGTCGGGGGTTTGCGGGTCGAGTTTGCGGGTGATGGCGCCGCGCACGCCTTCAACGGTCTGGCCCGCAGCGAGGATGCGACCGGCATAGGGCACGAAGATGAAGCCCTGACCATCGACCTGAACCTGATTGAGGGCCGAGACGCGCTGCCCGGTATTGCCCAAGAGCGGGTCATCCTTGACGTTCTCG
>JANXPK010000491.1 GCA_025357355.1 Rhodobacterales bacterium | reverse complement strand
TTGTCGAAGGGGCGCGAGCGCTGACCTATTGGGGGGCGTCGCTGATCGACCGGTCGCACCGGATGGGCGATGCGGCGGCCGAGGGGCTGGTGTCGCTGCTGATCCCGGTGATCAAGGGGTTTCAGACAGACAAGGGTTTTGAAATGGCGGTACAAGCCCAGCAGATCTGGGGCGGGCACGGCTATATCGAGGACAATCCGGCCAGCCAGTTCGTCCGCGATGCCCGGATTGCGATGATCTATGAGGGCGCCAACGGGGTGCAGGCGCTGGACCTGGTGGGCCGCAAGCTGGGACAGGACGGCGGCAAGCATGTGCTGGCTTTCTTCGACCTGGTGAAGGTCGAGTGCCTGGCCCACGATGCCGATCCCCGGATGGAACCCTTTACCAAGGCGCTCAAGGCCGCGTCCAAGCAGATGCAGACGGCGGGGATGTTCTTCATGTCGAACGGCATGAAGAACCCCGATGCCGCGCTGGCCGGGTCAAATGACTTTCTGCATCTGATGGGGCATGTCTGCATGGGGTTGATGTGGACCCGGATGGCGCGCGCCGCATTGACTGCGCTGGACGCCGGTGGCGAGACAGCGTTTCTTGAGGCCAAACTTGCCACCGGGCGCTACTACATGGCGCGCCAGCTTCCGGCTTGCGGGCTGCATCTGGCGCGGATTGAAAGTGGCGCCGATCCGGTCATGGCGCTTGCCGCCGAAGCGTTCTAGCCTGCCGCTGGTCTTGTTCGGAGAATCCGATGCCGAAACGCTTTCGCCTCACCCGCCGCTTTCCGGTTGCCATGACGGAAGATGGCTACCGCCGCCTGAAACGCTTTGCCAGCGAGGCCGGGCTGGATGAGGGCGAGGCATTGTCGTTCCTGTTCGAGCATTTCGATTCTGTGACCGACCAGGACAACCTGACCCACCGCCTGCGCCTGTTCAATTCCGAGTTGGAGGCGCGTAAGGAATGAATGCGGGTTGCGTCATCACTTTCGGACGCCTCCGGCGGGGGAGTATTTTGACCAAGATGAATTCGCGGTCCACCTCGCATGGCACCCCCGGCTTGGTTATCCGTTCGACCATGCGAGGCTTCACCTCGGGCGGTCATCGGGACTCCTCCCTGTACCGCCAGTTGAGTTTGCCAAATCATGATTAACGAAGTCTTACTCGACCAGCACCATTTCATCTTGGCAAAAATACTCCACGGGGGGTGCGGGG
>JANXPK010000479.1 GCA_025357355.1 Rhodobacterales bacterium | reverse complement strand
ATGTCGACACCAATCTGCTCGCGTTGGCCCAGACCAAGGCCCTGCATGAACAGGTGGATGTGCGCGCCATTCTGGAGGCGGGCTACGTCCGCGGCATTGGCGGCTGGACCACCACGGTCAACCAACGCTTTTTCGGCAATGGCAAGCTGCGCGGCTTCCAGCCCAATGGTGTCGGTCCGCGCGATCTGACGGCCGGAAATCAGGACGCGCTGGGTGGCAACATCTATGCCGTGGCGCATCTGGAAAGCGATTTCCCGCTGGGTCTGCCCGAGGAATACGGCATCACCGGCGGTACCTTCCTTGATGTCGGTTCGGTCTGGGGGCTCGACAAAACCGCCGGAACCGCCGGGCCTGTCGACGACAGCATGCATCTGCGCTCGGTGATCGGGTTCACCATCTACTGGAAAACCCCGATCGGTCCGCTGCGTCTGAACTTCACCCATGCGCTCAAGAAGGAAAGCTATGATCAGGAGCAGACCTTCGATCTGACGATCGCGACCAAGTTCTGATGGCCCGCCGCCTTCCCTCGTTTGGTTGGCTGGCCCTCTGGTTCGCGCTGGCGTTGGGCGTTTGCGGCGTGCCGGTCGCCGCCCAGGATGCCATTGCACCGCAAATCCTGACGCTGGATCAAGAGCGGCTTTATCTCGGTTCGCTTTATGGCAAGGCTTTGGAGGCCAAGTCGCTGGCGGCATCGCAGGCGTTGGCCAGCGAAAACCGCAAGATCGAGGCTGAGCTGACCGCTGAAGAGGCCGACCTGACCACCAAGCGCGCCACGATGACGACAGAGGCGTTCAGCACACTCGCCGACGCCTTTGACGCCAAGGTCGAAAAGATCCGGGCCGATCAGGATACCAAGGCCAAGCAACTGACCAGCGACCGCGATGCCGGGCGCAAGCAGTTCTTCGACGCCGCCGTGCCGGTGCTGGCCGATCTCATGCGCCAGTTAGGGGCTTTTGCGATCCTAAATCACGACGCGGTCGTACTGTCCTTCGACAGCATCGACGTGACCGACCGTGCCATCGCCGCACTGGACGCCCGTCTTGGCGACGGCAGCGCACCGGCCCCCACGTCACCGGCCCCCACGTCACCGGCCCCCAGGTCACCGGCTCCAACCATACCGGCCCCAACCATACCGGCCCCAACCATACCGGCCCCAACCATACCGGCCCCAACCGCTCCAGTTCCAACCGCCCCGGGGCCGTGAGGCAACCTTGTTTCTCCGCAGCTTAGTTGCTAGTCAGGGCCAACCGGCCTGCCCCCTGTGGCCGCCTCTGCTGAGGAGAGATCATGACTGAACACGCGACGCCGATCCGCGAGGCTGATCTCGACCTTATCAAGCGCATCATCCCGCACCGCTATCCGTTCCTGCTGATCGACAAGGTGCGCGACATCGTGATCAACGAAAGCTGCGTCGGCATCAAATGCGTCACCAACAGCGAGCCGCATTTTCAGGGCCATTTCCCCGACATGCCGATCATGCCCGGCGTCATGATCATCGAGGCGATGGCACAGACCTCTGGCGTGCTGGTCGGTCTGTCGATGGACCTGGTGGACAAGCAGGCCAAGGTGTTCTTCATGGGCGTCGACGCCGTGAAGTTTCGCCGCAAGGTGGTGCCGGGCGACGTTCTCGAACTTAATGTGCGGGCCGTGCGTGGCGGCGGCCGGGTGTGGAAATTCGAGGGGCGTGCGACGGTTGACGGCCATCTGGCGACCGAGGCCACCTTCACCGCCATGTTCGACGTGCCCAAGGCCTGATCCATGGCGCCGCCGCGCATCCACCCCACCGCCGCCGTGGACCCCGCCGCCCGTCTGGGCGCGGACGTCATGGTTGGCGCGTTCACCCTGATCGGCCCCGAAGTTACCTTGGCCGACGGGGTCGAGGTGAAATCTCATGCCGTCGTCACCGGTTGGACCGCAATCGGCGCCCAAACCGTGATCTTCCCCCACGCCACCGTGGGCGAGGTGCCGCAAGACCTCAAATACCGCGGCGAGCATACCCGCCTGATCGTCGGCGCCCGCTGCCGCATCCGCGAAGGTGCCACCTTGAACACCGGCACCGCAGGTGGCGGCGGGGTGACGCAGGTCGGCGACGACTGCCTTCTGATGACCGGCTCGCATGTCGGTCATGACGCGCGTCTCGGCAACCGGGTGATCCTCGCCAATCAGGTGGCCATCGCCGGTCACTGCCAGATCGGCGACGACGTGATCATCGGCGGTCTGTCGGGCATTCACCAATGGGTGCGCGTCGGGCAGGGCGCCATCATCGGCGCCGTCAC
>JANXPK010000471.1 GCA_025357355.1 Rhodobacterales bacterium | reverse complement strand
GAGGGTGTGAAACCCTCCAGTCTGCCCCCGCCAAAAGCCTTGACCTCCGCTCGCCAGACATTACCGTTGTCCCATGGATGACCTGATCGCTGACCTTCTGCAAAAGATCGCCGCGCAAGACCGCGCCGCGTTCCGTCAGCTCTATTCCTTGTGTTCTTCGAAACTTATGGGCGTCCTTTTGCGTATCTTCGGCAACCGCGCGGAATCGGAGGATGCGTTGCAAGAGGTGTTTACCCGGGTCTGGCTGAAGGCAGGTCGCTTTGATGCGGCCAAGGGCCATGGCATGACCTGGCTCATTGCCCTGACCCGCAACCTTGCCATCGACCGCATCCGCCAACGTCCCAACCATGTCAGCGACGACGACGCGATGGCCGCAGTGTCCGACCCCGCCCCGCGCGCCGAAACCCGGCTGATCGCCAGTGGCGAGGCGCGGCGGATCAACGACTGCTTTGCCACCCTGGAACCCGACAAGGCCTTGGCCCTGCGTGGGGCCTATCTGACTGGCCTGTCCTACACCGATCTTGCCGAACAGCACGGGGTGCCACTCAACACCATGCGCACATGGCTTCGTCGCAGCCTTCAGAAGTTGAAGGAGTGCATGGGATCATGACCGAAACTCCACTGCGCCCCGACGAAGAAGACGATCTCCTGGCCGCCGAATATGTCACGGGCCTTCTGGATCTTGCCGAACGCAGCGCCGTCGAAATCCGTCTGCGCAACGAGCCTGCCTTTGCCGCCCGCATCACCGCATGGGAAGACCGTCTGTCGCCGCTGAACGACGAATATGTTGAGGTGACAGCCCCCAACCTCATGCCTCAGATTGAGGCGCGATTGTTCCCTTCCGCGCCCAAACGCAGCCTGTTCGCCAATTTCCGGGTCTGGGGCGCCTCGGCCGCCGCAGCACTTGCGGTCGCGGCCTATCTTGTCCTCATCCCGCCCGTGCCCAGCTTCACCGCGACCCTGACCGCCGATGCAGGCAACCTGCGCTATGAAGCCGTCGTCACCCAAGACCGTCTGACCATCACCCGTGTCGCCGGCAACCCCGCAGACGCGACCCATGCCCACGAGTTGTGGATCATCGCGGGCAATAACCCGCCGGTGTCGCTGGGCGTTCTTCCGGCCGGCAGCGAAACCATCTCGTTGCCTGGCGTCGCCCCCGGTGAAATCCTTGCCGTGACCGAGGAACAGGCTGGCGGCTCGCCGGATGGCAAACCCCACGGCCCCATCGTGGCCAAAGGCGCTCTCACTTCCGCCTGACGGCGCCGGTAACGTTTCAGTAACGGTTTCGTGAGCCCTGAAACTTCCCGCTCCCAACGCCCGTTCTTCCTGATGTGAGGCGGGATTGGCCCGCCCCGAACATCCACTGGGAGCCATCAAATGAAATCTCTTGTCCTCTCTGCCGCCGCCCTCGCCCTGACCGCTGGTATGGCTTTTGCCGACAATCCGATGGTCGGCGGTGCCGCGATGTACGACACCAAGAACATCATCCAGAACGCCGTGAACTCCAAGGACCACACCACGCTGGTCGCCGCCGTCAAGGCCGCCGGTCTGGTCGATACGCTGGAAGGCAAAGGCCCCTTCACCGTGCTGGCGCCCACCAACGAGGCCTTTGCCAAACTGCCCGCCGGAACGGTCGACAACCTATTGAAGCCTGAAAACAAGGCGACGCTGGTCAAGATTCTGACCTGCCACGTCATCGCTGGCAACGCGATGTCTGGCGACATCATGGGCATGATCAAGGCCGACGGCGGCAAGCATGTGGTCGATACCGTGGGCGGTTGCAAATGGACCCTGACCAACAAGGACGGCAAGGTGATGATCACCGACGAAATGGGCAACATGGCCACCGTCACCATCGCCGACGTCAAGCAATCGAACGGCGTGATCCACGTGATTGACACCGTGCTTCTGCCCAAAATGTGAGGCCCGTCTGATCCCGCGGGCGTAGCACCGCTGGCCCGGGCTCCCGAAGTCCCCACACCTGTCCTGACCAGCGCAGGGTCTCCGGCAATCGCCGGGGACCCTTTGCGTTGAACCGCCTTGATCCCGCCCGCATCCCGCGCTATCTCAGGCGCGACGCGGGTGTATCTCAATGGCAGAGAAGCAGCTTCCCAAGCTGATGACGAGGGTTCGATTCCCTTCACCCGCTCCAATAAAACCTCCCAAGCCATTGAATCTATATGATAATATGCCAATTTCGGAATTTTGACTGCTTTGGTTCTTATACACTTTTGATCCCGCTAGCCCCTAACCGGGCCAGCAGCAAGCATGGTCCTACTTGCCCACCAGATAGACAAAACGGCGAGTCGGGACCCCTCAGGCGTTCCCAACCGCCCACCTTTGGCGGGTGACACGATAAGGATGGCGGTTTGTTAAACTTGCAGAGTGCAACACGGAACATCGTCACACACCAAATCTAGTGCTTGCGCGGACGTCTAGCACCAATTATGTTTTGGACTATGGCACAATGTACAGCACCAAGAGAAGGTCATCGGACGGCAAGAGGTGCAGCAAACTGTCCTGCGTGTCGGGGTCGGTCTCGCGGCTACAGTTACAGTTCTTATTCGTCACCATCCTACGCATCCCCGACCTATTCAACGTCTGGGAGTGGTGGTGCTAGCCAGAGTAGCGGCGGTGGATCAAGCAGTACAAAGAAACCAAGATGGTCGCCAGTAAGTTCGCCCGTGTTCTACACGACTTCACAAGTGCTGGAACTTACACCAGTAAGAAAGATTATAGAGAGCAAAGCGGCCCAGCCTGACCTTCGTGACATCTTTCTCTGTCATGCATGGGATGACCGGCAAGGGGTGGCAAAGGACTTGCATGACCGACTTGAAGCACTCGGCGTCAAAGTCTGGTTTAGCGAGAAAGACGTAGCCCTTGGCACTTCGTTGATGCGGGAAATCGACAAGGGATTGGCTAAGTCGCGCGTTGGTATAGTGTTGGTGACGCCCGCGTTCTTGA
>JANXPK010000376.1 GCA_025357355.1 Rhodobacterales bacterium | reverse complement strand
CGCAGGATGGACATGCCACGCGATACCTTGGCCGAAGTGTCAGACGAGACGCTGCTGGTTCTCTATGCCAATGGGGACCGCGATGCCGCGCGCTTGCTGACCGGGCGGTTGGCGCCCCGGGTGCTTGGCTATGCGATGCGGCTTTTGGCCGACCGGGCAGAGGCCGAGGACGTGACCCAGGAAACCCTGCTGCGGCTGTGGAAGATCGCACCGGCCTGGCGCACGGGCGAGGCGCAGGTGTCGACCTGGGCCTACCGGGTGGTCACGAACCTGTGCACCGATCTGCGGCGGGCGCGGGCGCGCAGGCCGGGCGTGGCGCTGGACGAGGCGCCCGAGGTTGCCGATCCGGCGAAGGGTGTGGTGGCCACGCTGATCGAGGCCGACCGCATGGCAGCCCTGCAAGCCGCCCTCGACCAGTTGCCGGAGCGGCAGCGTCAGGCGGTGGTGCTGCGGCATATCGAGGGTTTGGCCAATCCCGAGATTGGCCAGATCATGGCGATCGGGGTCGAGGCGGTGGAAAGCCTGACGGCGCGGGGCAAGCGGGCACTGGCCGCCTTGCTGGCCGGAAGGCGGCCCGATCTGGGCTATGATGGCGAGGGGATGGGAGAGGAATGATGGCACGGGATGATGATCTGGACGCAGTGCTGGCCGAAGCGGCCCTGGTGCAGGTGACGCCCGCGGCCGCGTTGGTGACCCGCATTCTTGCCGATGCCGACGCATGGCAACCGAAGGCCCGCCCGGTCTTTGTGCGCACAGCGCCCCGGCGGGGCTGGCTGGCGACGGTGGCCGACTGGTTTGGTGGCGGGACGTCTTTGGCGGGCATTTCGGCGGCGGCGGCCACCGGGCTGTTTCTTGGCGTGGTTCAGCCCCTGCCGATCATGGCTTTGGCCGAGTTGGTGACGGGATCCGCGGTGGCCGTCGACAGTCTTGAGCTGTTGCCGTCAAGCGGAACGCTTTGGGGACAGGAGTAGGACGATGACGGACCCGACCAACGCCGGAAACCCTGGCGCCTCGCCTGCGGATGTGCCGCCTGATGTTCCGGTCGCGAGCCGCAAGCTGAAGATTGCGCTGGCGGTGTCGGTGGCGATCAATCTGGCGGTTGCCGGGCTGGTGGCCGGCATGTGGCTGCATGGCGGCCCGGGGTCACATGGCGAAATGCTGGTGCGCGATCTGGGGTTCGGCCCCTTTGATGCCGCCCTGCTGCCGAACGACCGTGAGGCGCTGCGCAAGACCATTCAGAGCCATTTCGGCGACGTGGATGCCACGCGGCAGCAAATGCAGGCCGACAGTGCGACGATCCTGACGGCGCTGCGGGCTGATCCGTTCGATGCGGCGGCTCTGGCGACGGCGCTGGATGCGCAAGGGCAGCATCTGATCGACCGGATGAAGTTCGGCACCGGCATCGTGCGGGACTATCTGGCATCCTTGACCAAGGACGCGCGTCTGGCCTTTGCCGACCGGCTGGAAGCCCGGTTGCGGCGTGGCCATGGCGGTGACGCCAAGGACAGCACCGTGGCGCCCGCCAAATAAGACCGCAAAAGTCCGATGAGCGTTTGTGTCCGACTCCGATCTGGTTCGAGAAGTTCCGGAATTTTTGCAAGGAACGTTTCAATAGTCGCTGTCGCGATTGCCGGAGCGGGCGCCCGGCCTCAGGCGGCCCGGCTTAGAATTGTCACCATGTTGCGGCCGCTGGACTTGGATTTCATCAAGGCCCGGTCGGCCTGATCGACGATTTCCGCCACATTGCTGGCGGTGTTTTCGATATCGGCCCCGTCCTCGATGGTCATGCCGATGGAAATGGTGACACTGATCTGGGTGCCGTCGGCCAGAATGACCGGGCTGCTTTCGGTCGCCTGGCACAGGCGCTGCGCCACGATGCGGGCTTCGGCCTTGGTGGTCGCGGGCAGGGCCACCAGAAACTCTTCGCCGCCGATGCGGGCCAGAAGGTCGGTGGCGCGCAGGTTGGTTGCCAGCCTTGCCGCAACTTCCACCAGAACGGCGTCGCCGGCCGCGTGGCCCCACCGGTCGTTGACCGACTTGAAACGGTCCAGATCGACCACCATCACCGCAAACTCGTGGCTTTCCTGGCGTGAGCGGTCGGCAATGGCGTTCAGTTGCGCGAGGCCGTAGCGGCGGTTGTGCAGGCCGGTCAGCGGGTCGATCATGGCAAGGCGCAGGCCATCCTGCACCGAAGCGCGCAGCTGGTCAGCCTCGCG
>JANXPK010000372.1 GCA_025357355.1 Rhodobacterales bacterium | reverse complement strand
GTCGGGCATTGCCCGGCGCTACGCTTGTCACCGGGCAAGAAGAGGAAGATTGGGGTTGGTTCGATCAGGAATCTTCCAACCCTAAAACAGGTCGAGCAGGCGCTTGAGGTAGCTGCGTTCGTCTTGTGGGCGCGATTGTTCGCCAGCGCGGCGGCGGATCTCGTCAAGCAGGTCTTGCGCGCGGCGGTAGACGTCGGTGCCCTGCAACATGCTGCGGTCGGTGCCCATCTGCGACGACTGGCCGGTTTCGCGGCCCAAGGGGTCGCGCTGGCCGTTGGGGGCGTCTTTGGTCGAGGCCTGACCCTGGGCGGTGCCCTGTTGCTGCTGGTCCTGAGCTTGCGCCTCGCCAAAGTTGCGAATGCCGTTGCGCAGGGCGTTCAGCGCCTCGGCCTGTTTGTCCAAAGCCCCCGGCAGATCGCCCTGACGCAGCGCCTTTTCGGCGTCGGTCATGGCGCGGCCAGCCTGATCCAGCTGTTTGCGCCCCTCTTGCCCCTGCGGATTGCCCGCGCCGGGCAGGGTGCCGCCCTTCTGCATCTGGTCAAGTTTGCGCTGCAGCATCTTCTGGCGGTCTGCCAGGCTTTTGCCGCTGCCGTCCGCTTGCTGACCGTCTTGCCCGTTCTGCATATTGTGGAAACTGTCGTCGCTGAGTTTTTGCTGATCGTGCAGGGTCCGGTTGAGGTCTTTCATCGCCTGATCGCCGGGGGTGCCAGCGCCGGTGCCTTGCCCGGTGCCCTGCGTGACCTGCATGTTGTTCATGAAATCGCGCAATTGCTGCATCAGCTTTTCAGCCTCGGCGGTTTTGCCTTCTTTCATCAGCTGTTGCAGCTTGTCCAGCATCTGGTTCAGCTGATCCTGCGTCATTTTCATGCCGGGCTGGTTCTGCGAGGTCTTGCTGTCGGGGTTGGCGCCGTTCTGCTGGGCCTGCTGCTTCATGTAGTCGTTGAGCGCGTCCTGCATTTCCTTCATCAGCGCGTCAATCTCGGCCGGGGAGGCACCGTTCTTGATCGCCTGATCCACCCGGTCCTGGGCGCGTTTCAGCCGTTCGAGGGCCGAGGCGAGGTCGCCCTCTTCGACCATCAGCGAAATCTGCCACAGTTCTTCGGCCATCTCGTCGCGCGACTTCACGTCGAGCGTGGCGGCCTTGCTATCCAGATCGCGGATCAGGACGCGCAGACGCAGATAGGCTTTTTCGTTGCGGATGAACCCGTCGGGCCGGTTGCTGACGGCCTTCAGCACCTCGGTCACGCGGGGCGCATTGGCGCGGTTCCACATCAGGTCGCGGCGCATTTCGATCAGGGCGGCGGCAAGGGGGTCAAAGAAGCGGCGGCCGGGCAGGACGACGTGCAGGGGCTGCGAGTGGCTGGTTTGCCCCGCAGCATCGGTGGCGGAGAAGGTCAGAGTGACCGGCAAGTTGGCCAGAAGGTCCTTGGACAGGTCATCGACCAGCGTCTGATCGACGAGGTGGCGGTCACGCTTCATCGGCATCGGCAGATCGAGCGTCACGGGGGCCGCGCCTTCGGGGTCAGGCGCAAGACCATAATGGCGGTCAACTTGCGGCAGATCGAGCGCAATCACCACGTCGCCCTTGGCCACGCCGTAATCGTCCGTGGCGGTGAAGCCCTGCTGAAAGCGGCCATCGGCCTGACGCTGGATGTCGCCCTTGGCCTGGATCGTGGGCGGGGTATCGGGCAGCACGGTGACCAGCCATTCGCGCCCGCCCGCGCCCTGAATGGCAAGGCGGCCGGACTGGGTGACGGCGAAATCCTGGGTGGGTTGCGAGGCGGGCGGTTCGTTGGTGCGGCCCGACACGGTTTCGGCCAGGATCAGCGCGCCGGGATCGCCGTAAAATCGCAGGTTGATATGGGTACCCACGGGCAGCGTCAGCGCCTCGTCGGTCAGATCGGCAAGGTAGAGCGTGGGCATGCCGGTATAGGCGGGCGGCTGGGCCCAGCCTTCCCAGGTGGGGCCTGCGGCGGCGGCAGGCGCGCTGCCGGGCGTCATTTCCGCCAGCGCCGTCACCCGCCAGAGCGAGCCGAAAAAGAGGCCGATCACGAGCAGCGTCAGTGCCATGTAGCGCAGCGCAAAGGGGTCGCGGCTGGCGAGGCGAAGGTTGGGTTCGACGGGCTTTGCCGCCTGCGCCCGGATCGCCATGCGGTCGCGGTGGGCGGCCCACACGGCCTGCGAGGCCGGATCGTCGCTGCCCACGGCCTGGGTGTCGCGCAGGGCGGCAATCGGGCGGCCGGGCAAGGTGGCGTCGAGCCGCGCCATGGCATCGTCGCGGCTGGGGCGGCGAAAGCTGCGCAGTCCGTGAACGACCGACCACAGGATGCACAGAAGGGTAGAGATCAGGC
>JANXPK010000370.1 GCA_025357355.1 Rhodobacterales bacterium | reverse complement strand
GATGGAGGGGCGGATTGATCCGCCGTCATCGCTGCATCGCCTGACGCCCGAGGGCCTGGCGCAGTTGGGGAGGGAGGGGGAGGTCTGGGTGATGGGCGCCCCGGCCATTGCCGCCATGGTTCTGACACCCAAGCCGGGGCGGCTGTATCTGGGCAAGCTGGCCGTGGAACCCGCGTTGCAGGGCAAGGGGTTGGGGCGGGCGATGGTCGGGTGGGCCGAACAAAGGGCGCGGGACCTGGGATTGCCCCGGCTGGAATTGGAGACGCGGGTGGAGTTGGAGGAGAACCATCGGTTCTACCGTGGCCTTGGCTTTCTGGAAATCGGCCGCAGCGCCCACGACGGCTTTGATCGGCCGACCTCGGTGATGTATTCAAAGTCGGTCTAGCGGCGACCGGGTCTGGACGGCAAGTACTTGAGAACGCCGCGTTAATTGGCAGGATTAACGAAAGATGAACGACCTACAAAGTACCTACATTCCGTCTACATTGCCTCTACACAAGTTGCGGGATTTCCGGACCCGAGGTCGCGTTAACCATAGTCCTGCGAATCGCGGTGTTGGGGCTGCCTAGCGTGGAATGCTCCTGGATCGAACCGGACCCAGTCATTTCTTCCTGCCCGGAATCAAGCGCAGCGCCGGGCAATGCCCGGCCGCCCCCCAAGGGCGGGCATTCCCTACCGTCGTCACGAGGCTTGCCGGTTGGGGATCGTCACCATAAAGTCTTGGCCGCAACCGATGGATGCCCACCCGGCGGTCGGGCATTGCCCTTTGACAGCGCTGGTGGAGAGGACGCAAGGTCTCGCGCGACTCCATCGAGGTCATCCCCCCTACAGGCCCAGCAGCCCCGGCAGGTCGGCCATGCGGTGAAAGACCACCGCCCCTGCGGCGGCAAGGGCAGCGCCATCGCTGTCGGGGGAAAAGCCATAGCAGCGCATTCCGGCGGCAATTCCGGCCAGCAGGCCCGACAGGCTGTCCTCGACCACCACACACCCCGCAGCAGGGACGCCCAGTGCCGCGGCGGCGTGCAGATAGACATCCGGCGCCGGCTTGGGCGCGCCGAGGGCCTGGGCCGAATAGATGTGACCCCTGAATCGCTCTGCCAGACCCGGATACTGGCCCAGCGTGATCTCCATCTTGCGCGGCGGCCCGTTCGATCCCATGGCGTAGGGGATGCCAGCGGCGTCCAGGGTGTCCAGTACGCCCAGAATGCCCGGCATCAGCGGCGTGCCCGCTGCCAGACGCGCGTACATCCGGTCATACTGCGCCTGTACCCAATCCTCGGGCAGGGCCACGCCCATGCCCCGGGCCGCCGCCCAGAAGCTGCGCATGGTGCCGCCCAGAAACAGCGCCCGCATCTGGTCATGACCCATCGGGTGGCCATATTGGGCCAGCTGCTCGGCCAGAAGGTCGAACGAGATGCCCTCGCTGTCCATCACCACGCCGTCACAGTCGAAGATCACGGCCTTGGGGGTCATGGGGCGTTCCGCAGAATGGTCACGACAGTATCGCCATAGCGGCGCTGGTCCAACAGATCAAAGCCTGCGGGCGGGAGCAGGGCGGCGCCTTCCTCCCACACGATCAGGGCATCGGGGGCGAGCCAGTTGCCTTTGCGCGCCGACAGCAGCGCCGCTTCGCCCAGACCCTTGCCGTAGGGCGGGTCGAGGAAGACGAGCCCAAAGGGCGCGTCGGGGCTCAGCGGCAGGCGGGTCGCGTCGTGGCGCAAAAGGCGGGCGGTGGTGTGACAAAGGGCGATGTTCCTGGCAATCAGGGAGCGGGCGGCAGTTCCGTCGTCGACCAGGGTCAGGCTTGCGGCCCCGCGCGACAGCGCCTCCAATCCCAACGCGCCGGTGCCCGCGAACAGGTCCAGCACCCGGGCGTCCGTGACCGGGTCGTCGTAGCCACCATTGACCAAAAGGTTGAAGATCGCCTCGCGCACCCGGTCAGAGGTTGGGCGCAGATGGGCCGTGGGGTCGCCGGCCCCGACCTCCGCCAGATGAAGGCCGCGCCACTGGCCCCCGATGATGCGCATTACTTCAGCAGGGATTTGAGTGCAGTGGCGGGATCGGCAATGGCGGCGGGATCGGGCGATTTGCCCATCTCGATCAGCCGCTTGCCCACCATATAGGCCCGCGGATCGTTCATCGCGTCCACGGCCAGCAAGACGTCGCCCTTGTAGTACCAGAAGCTGACCGCCTCTGCCTCGGGCCCGCGCGTGACGATGCGGTCATAGCCGGTGTTCAGGCCCGCGATCTGCAGCTTGCAGTCATACTGGTCCGACCAGAACCACGGATGCGCGTCATAGGGCTTTGCAGCGCCCATGATGTTTTCTGCGACCGCCTCACCCATGTCGATGGCATTGCCAACCGATTCAAGCCGCAGCCGCTTGCCCCTGCACGGAAAGGACGCGCAGTCGCCTGCAGCCCAGATATGCGGGTCAGCGGTGCGGCCAAATTCGTCGGTGCGAATGCCGTTCTCGATGGCGAGCCCCGCCGCCTCTGCAAGGCCGACGCCGGGCACGATGCCCACTCCGACGATGACGAAATCGGCGGCAATCTCATGCCCGCCCGCCAGCCGCGCGCCGGTGACGCGCGTGTCACCCAACAACCGCTCGAGCCCGGTCGATTCCAGGATCTTGACGCCGTGAGCGGTATGCAAGGCGCGGAAATAGTCCGAGGTTTCGGGGGCGGCGACGCGTTGCAGGATGCGCGGGGCCATTTCCAGCACGGTCACGTCCAGACCGAGCTTGGCCGCCACCGCCGCAGCCTCCAGCCCGATATAGCCGCCGCCGACGATGACCAGCCGGCGACCGGCGACAAATTCGGGCTTCATGCCATCGACATCGGCGAGGGTGCGGACGGTGTAGACGCCTTGCAGGTCGCCCCCGACCGCCGCAGGCAGGTGGCGCGGCATCGCGCCGGTGGTCAGCACCAGCGTGTCATAGCCCAGCCTTTCGGCCCCCATCAGCACGATGCGGGCGGCGGGGTTGATGGCGGTGACAGGCTTGCCGAGACGCAGGGTGATATTGTGCTCGGCATAGAATTCCGGGCCGCGCAGCCACAGCCGTTCTTCCTCCATCTCGCCCAGAAGATAACCCTTGGACAACGGCGGGCGCTGGTAGGGCGGATTGGGCTCGGCTCCGATCAGGGTGATGTCGTCCGTATGGCCCAGGGCGCGCAGCTTTGCCACCAGGGACGCTGCGGCCTGTCCGGCACCGATTACGACAATATGGCCCATCATTCCCCCACTGGTCGTTTGACGAGGCTGAGCCTATATCTCGGATTTCAGGAAACGCAACGCGCGAGGTGCACACGATGACGATTACAGTGGGTTCTGCA
>JANXPK010000357.1 GCA_025357355.1 Rhodobacterales bacterium | reverse complement strand
AAAATAAAAACCGCTGCGCTTCATCGACGTTGGCACCGGTAGCGGCAACATTGGTATTACCGCCAAGCTACTCTTTCCCGAGCTGAATGTGACGATCAACTTCATGGCGCCGACATCTCGCCCGCCGTGATCGTGCAGGCCATCGCCGCCCAAGGGGAGGCGCGGGCATGAAAGGATTGACCCTGCCTCGCCTGGTGACACCGCAGACACTGGCTCTGGCCGCCGTGCTGCTTTTCAACTGGCTGCTTTTTCCGGGCTTCTTCTCGATTGAGTGGCGGGACGGGCGGCTCTTTGGCAGCCTGATCGATGTGTTGAACCGCGGTGCTCCGGTGGCGATCCTGGCAATCGGCATGACGGCGGTGATCGCAACCAAGGGTGTGGACCTTTCGGTCGGCGCGGTGATGGCAATTGCCGGGGCGGTGGCCGCCACCACGGTCGAGGCGGGCTATCCCTTCTGGATCGCCGTTCTTGGCGCATTGGCGGCAGGGTTGCTCTGTGGCCTGTGGAACGGCATTCTGGTGGCCTTTCTCGACATCCAGCCGATCATCGCCACACTGGTCATCATGGTGGCCGGTCGCGGGGTGGCGCAATTGATCACGCAGGGCTTCATCGTAACCTTTGACGACCCGAACCTCATCTTCATCGGCACCGGTTCGGCCCTGGGGCTGCCCATGTCGTTGCTGATTGCCGGGGTTCTTCTGGTGCTGGCGACACTCGTCGCGCGGCGCACGGCCCTCGGCCTTTTGATCGAGGCGGTCGGGATCAACCGGTCAGCCGCGCGCTATGCCGGTATTCGCGCCTCGCTGCTTCTTCTGATCGTTTACGTCTTCTCGGGGTTCTGCGCGGCCATCGCCGGGGTGATCGTCGCCGCCGACATCCACGGCGCCGACGCAAACAACGCCGGGCTTTGGCTGGAGCTTGATGCGATCCTCGCGGTCGTCATTGGCGGCACCTCGCTGCTGGGCGGGCGGTTCTCGATCCCGATGTCGGTGCTGGGGGCGATGATCATTCAGGCGATGAATACCGGCATTCTCGTCTCGGGCTTCCGGCCAGAGTTCAACCTGATCGTCAAGGCCGGCATCATCATCGCCATCCTGATCCTGCAATCGCCGCTGGCCGCACGGTTCTTTCCGGTGAAGGGAGATAAATGATGAACCGTTCGCTGCGCCCTCTTGCCGCCACGGCGTTGATCTTTCTGCTGGCCTATGCGGCCGCCGCTGCGGAATTCCACGGCATATTTTCGACGCGGGTTCTGGGAAATTTCCTCACTGATAACGCCTTTCTCGGCATTACCGCCGTCGGCATGACCTTCGTGATCCTGTCCGGCGGGATCGACCTCTCGGTCGGCGCCGTGATCGGCTTCACCGGAGTTCTGGTCGCGGTGCTGATCGGATGGTGGGGCGTATCGCCGCTGCTGGCATTTGTCGTGGTTCTGGCGGTTGCGGCGGCTTTCGGCGCGGGCATGGGGGCTGCGATCCACTACCTGAAAGTGCCAAGTTTCATCGTCACGCTGGCAGGCATGTTCCTGGCCCGCGGCGCGGCATCGGTCATCTCGCCGGATTCCATCCCGATCAAGGCCGCGCTCTACCGACAGATATCCTCGGCATATTGGTTGATGCCGGGCGGCGGACGCTTCAGCATGATCGGCGCGATCATGGTGCTGACCTTCGTTGTCGGGGCCGTGACCGCCCACCGCACCCGTTTCGGCGCCAACGTCTATGCGCTTGGCGGCAATGCCGTCTCGGCCGAACTGATGGGCGTGCCGGTCGCGCGCACCACCGTGCTGATCTATATGCTGTCCTCCACGCTCGCCGGTCTCGCCGGAATCGTCTTTTCGCTTTACACGCAGGCAGGCTATTCGCTGTCCGCAGTGGGGGTCGAACTTGACGCGATCGGCGCAGTGGTGATCGGCGGAACCCTCCTGACCGGGGGCTACGGTTTTGTCGCGGGCACGTTCATCGGGGTATTGCTGATGGGCCTTGTGCAGACCTACATCATCTTCGACGGAACACTGTCATCGTGGTGGACAAAGATTGTGATCGGCGTGCTTCTCTTTATGTTCATCCTGCTGCAAAAGCTGGTGTTCCGCGCGCAGGCCGCGCGGAGTTGACGACGAAAGCAAGTTAAGATGGCCGAACCCGGACAACTCATTCGATCCCTGTCCGGGCGTCCGGCTGCACGAAATTTTCACACTTTCGTCATTACTGAAATCGGTATGGGTGTGGCTTCGGGGACCTTCGCCACCGGCACGACATTGCCGAATGACGCCGAGATGATCGACCGCTACGGCGTTTCGCGCACCGTCCTGCGCGAAGCCCTCAAGACGCTCGAGGCCAAGGGCATGGTCGAGGCCCGCGCCAAGGTCGGCACCCGCGTCCAGCCCCGCAGCCGCTGGAACCTGGTTGACCGGCAGGTGCTGTTCTGGATTTTCCACGCGCCGCCCGAGCACGGCTTTCTCGAAAGCCTGACCGAGGTGCGCGATGGGCTGGAACTGCAGGCGTCGCGGCTTGCGGCAGAGCGTCGGCAGGCCGAGCAAATCCGCATGATGCGCTATTGGCTGGCCCAGCACGAAATCGCAGCCCATTCCGCCGAGGGCGCGGGCCTTGCCGCCTTTGAAATCCACCGGCTGGTGGCAGAGGCATCGCAGAATGCCCTTCTCCGCTCGGCCACGGCGCTTGCCGAGTTCGGGCTTGCGGCAGCGCTGCGCGCCCAATTGACCGCCGGGGTCGAGGATTTCGCCGTGGGCAAATCAAAGCTCTACGCCGCACTCGTCGATCATGTCGAGGCCGGGCAGGCCGCGCTGGCAGTGGCCGCAATGCAGGCAATCCTTGCCGTGGATGCGGCGGCGAGCCTGTGCGGCGTTTGACCCTTTTTCGCCTGTCGGGCCAACGTTCGAACCGGGCTAGGGAAGCGCCACAAGTGGACCGGATCTCGGTGACAACACCCCCGGCGGCGCGTCCAGAGCCTGCAGGACGGCTTCGTAGCTTTGGTTCAGGTGATACAGCATCCGGTCTGACGAGGCCTGTGGATCGCCAGAGCGCAGGGCCTTCAGGATGGCGCGATGCTCGACGATCGTCGCGCTTGACCTGCCGGGCAACTTGATCGACAGTTGCCTTGCCCGCAGCACTTCGCCCATCACCTTCTGCAAAAGCTCCTCGACGACGCTATAGCCGCTCAACTGCATGATCTGGCGGTGGAAATCGATATCCAGCGCCATGCTCCGCATGGTGTCGCCCGTGCTGATCGTGTGT
>JANXPK010000354.1 GCA_025357355.1 Rhodobacterales bacterium | reverse complement strand
GTCCAACCCGTACAGCGTGCCCGCAATGACGGCGAGGGCGGCGGCGATGACCCAGGTCACCTGCACCACGCGGTCGGGGTTGATGCCCGACAAAAGCGCCAGATCCTCATTGTCCGAAAACGCCCGCATCGACTTGCCGGTGCGGGTCTTTTGCAAGAACCAGAACAGGGCAGCCATCGTCACCAGCGCTGTGACCAGCGTCACCGCCGTCGTGGTCTTGATCGCCAACCCCTCGGCCAGCCCGCTCCAATCCTTGAATTGCGAAGCGTTGACCACAAAACGCGCGCCATCCGAGAAATTCTGCTCCTGCACCCCGATCACCGCACGGACGATGCCGTTCATCACAAACATCACGCCCGCCGAAACGATGACAAAGATGATCGGCTTGGCCTTCTGGCGGCGGTAAAACTGATAAACCAGCTTGTCAGTGCCCAAGAGCAGCGCGGCCGTGGCCACAAACCCCACCGGCAATGCCAGCAAAGCCGTCGGCAGTACCCCGAAACTGATGCCCGCAGCCTGCAACCCCCAGGTCGTCCAGATCACCACGGCGGTGCCGAAAGCCATGGTGTCGCCCCAGGCGAAGTTGGAAAACCGCAGGATGCCAAAGGTCAGCGTCACCCCCAGGGCGCCGATGGCCAGTTGCGAGCCATAGGACAGGGCAGGGACCACGACGAAGTTCAGGAATGCGACGAGGGCGTTGAGGTAATCCATGGTCAGCCCCCCAGAAACGAACGACGGACCTCGGGATCGGCCAGCAAGGCCGCCCCGGTGTCGGTGAAACGATTGGCGCCCTGCACCAGCACAAAGCCCTTGTCGGCGATGTTCAACGCCTGCCGCGCGTTCTGTTCGACCATCAGGATCGAGATGCCGGTGCGCGCCACCTCGATGATGCGGTCGAAAAGCTCGTCCATCACGATGGGCGACACACCCGCCGTCGGCTCATCCAGCATCAGAACCTGCGGCTGGGTCATCAGCGCCCGGCCCACCGCCACTTGCTGGCGCTGCCCGCCTGACAGCTCGCCCGCCGCCTGATAGCGTTTGGTCTGCAGGATCGGGAACAACTCGTAGACCTGATCCAGCGTCACCTTGATGTCGTCGCGGCGCAGAAAGGCGCCCATTTCCAGGTTCTCCTCCACCGTCATCGAGGTGAAGATGTTCTGGGTCTGCGGCACGAACGCCATGCCCTTGGCCACCCGCGCCTGCGGCGCCAGGCCCGTGATATCCTCGCCGTTCAGCCGCACCTTGCCGCCGCGCAGGTTCAGCATGCCGAACACCGCCTTCATCGCGGTCGATTTGCCCGCCCCGTTGGGGCCGACGATAACGGCAATCTCGCCCTTGTTCACCGCAATGGTGCAGGCGTGCAGGATGTCGACCGGCCCGTAGCCACCAGTCATCGCCTCGCCGATCAGGAAGGGTTCATTGGCCATTCAGGCAAACTCCGTCGAACGCCTTGTGGTATAGGCCGGGGAACCAAGTTAGGTGTGATACAAGATCGGTTTGAGCTTCGATCAACTCGTCCTTAGCGGCCTTCTTGCCTGCCAAAGTAGTAGCGACCACTGTGGACTCTCCAAGATACATAAAGGTCATTAATCGCTGCCTGCCGTGGTCATCGAAAAGATAGGTTGGATCGTCTTTGGAATAGACTTCGCCAGGATCAGGAACCTTCAGAGTGACCTTAGCTATGGCTTGTCCAAGCGAGCGCTCTTTCCGAATAGTCGAGTCTCTGTCAGAAGGATTATTGCAATCGCGGGAGTCGTTCCAAACCTCCGCCGAAAGGTTTTCCGACCTGAAGAACACCGACTGTGAATCAGGGTCGTTCGCTGGCACCAATGTCCAAAATTCCTTGGTTTCGCAGGCGCCCAATCCGACGTCAAAGTCAAAACACCTCGCCTCGCCGCCTTCATAATTCCAAGTGCCGTTCGCGGAGATGACGATCATACGCCCGCCGAACACGGTTTTGCCAAGCACTTCCCCACCACCCCACGGGAGCAGTTGAGCCATAGTCGGATTGGGCGAGACGATGCAGCAAGCAATCGCGATGGCGGCTCGCATCATGCTGCCCCCTCTTTCACCTTGTTCTTCAACCCCGTCCCCAGATAAGCCTCGATCACCCGCTCGTCGTTCTTGACCTCGTCGACCGTGCCCTTGGCCAGCACACGGCCCTCTGCCATCACGATCACCGGGTCGCAAAGGCGGGCGATGAAATCCATGTCGTGCTCGATCACGCAGAAGGTATAGCCGCGCTCGCGGTTCAGGCGCTGGATGGCATCCGCAATGGTGTTCAGCAAGGTCCGGTTCACCCCGGCGCCGACCTCGTCCAGAAACACCACCTTGGCGTCCACCATCATGGTGCGGCCAAGTTCCAGCAGCTTTTTCTGCCCGCCCGAGATATGCCCCGCCTTGTGGTCGGCGAGATGCGCGATGGTCAGAAACTCCAGCACCTCGTCTGCCTTGGCGCGCAAGGCCCGCTCCTCGGCGGCCACCCGGCCCCGGTTGAACCAGGCGTTCCATAGGGATTCACCCGACTGGCCGCCCGGCACCATCATCAGGTTTTCCCGCACGGTCATCGACGAGAATTCATGGGCGATCTGGAACGTTCTGAGCAGGCCCTTGCCGAACAGCACATGCGGCGCAAGTCCGGTTATATCCTCGTCGTCCATCAGCACCCTGCCGCTCGTCGGCGGCAAGCGGCCTGCGATCACGTTGAACAGCGTGGTCTTGCCCGCGCCATTGGGCCCGATCAGCCCGGTGATGGAGCCTGTCGCAATCTCCAGACTGGCGCCGTCCACAGCGCGAAACGCGCCGAAATACCGGTGCAGATCCTCGACGACTATCATGTTTTCCCCTGTCTTCCCTTTGGCCCTTATGGGCTCTTAAGGGTCGTAAGCTTTGCAAGTCAGGTCATGGCAACGGCCCGGGGAATTGACCCCGGGCCGCATTGGCCTAATCAAAGGCTGAACAACGACGCGTCACTCGGAACGATACTTCACGGTGACGAACGCGCCCTTATCCATCTTGAACTCCTTGTAACGACCGGCACTTTCGCCCGGTTCGATCAGGGACACGCCCGAGGCGCCATCATAGTCGATGGCCTTGCCTTGCGCGATCAGGTCCATCGCCTTGCCGAGTTCGCCCGGCAGGATCTTGGTGCCCGAGCCATCGGCCGGCCCGTTGGCGACCTTCATGATGAAGTCCTTGTAGACCTTGGGATCGGTCGATTTCGCCATCTGCATGGCCAGCATGATCAGGGCGGCTGCGTCATAGCTTTCCGGCGCGTAGGGCGAGGTGGCGTCGAAGGCCGGGGTGTTCTTCTTGCCCATTTCGACCAGTATCGCCGCGCCTGCGCTGTCGGATTGCGGCACCTGGCCGTAGGACCCGTCCAGTTTGGTGCCGAAATTCTTGGTCAGGCTGTCGCTGACCATGCCGCCGGGCAGTTCGAAGGTCTTGAAAGCGCCGGTGTCGAGAGCCGCCTGGATGATACCCTTGCCGCCCTGATCGACGTAGCCCGCCACGACCAGAATGTCACCGCCGGCCGAGGCCAGTGCGGCCACTTCCGCGGAATAGTCCGACTTGCCGTCTTCATGCGGGACGTCGATGGTAACCTTGCCGCCAACCTTGATGAACGAGGTCGAGATCGCATTGGCCAGACCCTTGCCGTAGTCGCTGTTGGAATAGGTCAGCGCGATCGACTTGACGCCATGCTCTTTCAGGATGTTGGCGGCGATTTCGCCTTCGCGGGCGTCCGAAGGCGCCGTGCGGAAGAACAGGCCGTCATCCTCAGCCGTCGACAGGGCAGGCGAGGTGGCCGAGGGCGACACCATCACCATGCCGTTCGGACGCGCAACGTTCTGCAGGACCGCGCCGGTGACGCCTGAGCAGTCGCCGCCGATGATGCCCTTGACGCCATCCGCCGTGACCATCTTGGTCGCGGCCGTCTGGGCCGCCGCCGCATCGGTACAGGTGTCGTCGCCCCGGTCGGAGACAAATTTCCAGCCGTTGATCGCCTTGCCCGAAGCATTGACTTCGGCCATCGCGGCTTCGGCGGCATTGGCCATGTGGCCGGTCAGCGATTCAATCGGCCCGGTAAAGCCAACCAGAATACCGATCTTGACGTCTTCTGCCGAGGCGACACCCGCAAACAAAGCGGTGGCCGCCGTGGCCAATAGCAGTTTTTTCATTGTTAACTCCCTTGTTGGATCGCAATCCTGGCTTTGAGCCTAGTGTGGCCTGAACCAAAAGAAAAGCGTCTTGGCGCGCCGAATTTCCCGGGTCAGACGCCTGACTTTACGTCAGGTGGCCTGTTCTAGGCAGGCGGGGGCGAAATTTCAAGCTTGAAATACCGCCTGACCCCCAATCTGGCCTTTCGGGCGCAGTATCCGGCTATTTTCGGAACGTACTTGACGAAAAACCCGCAGGTGGCCACCTATTTGCCAGGAATCGACCCAAAGGATGCGCGATGCGTCACCTTGCCCATCTCGTGCTGACCTGTGCCCTGACCCTGCCCGTTGCTGCGGGCTCCGCCATGGCCGACAAGCTTTTCGGCGCCATCGCCTTTTCCCCCTCGACCGGCAAGGTCGGCGGTGGCTGGAACTTTGCCGCCAAAAAGGACGCCAAGACCGAGGCGATCAACCAATGCGGCGTCGATGACTGTGACGCTGTCGTCACATTCCCGAATTGT
Organism: Rhodobacterales bacterium; assembly: GCA_025357355.1. Lineage (GTDB taxonomy): Bacteria > Pseudomonadota > Alphaproteobacteria > Rhodobacterales > Rhodobacteraceae > Stagnihabitans. Next base: position 4,674 of record JANXPK010000354.1, on the reverse strand, counting down.
GGTGCGGTCGCAGTTGGCGATGGTTACGGCATGGGGTTTTCAGCCGACAAGTCCGTGGCCCGGTCCGAAGAGGTAGCGCTGGCCAAATGCGACGGCTTTACCAGCAATTGCCTGGTCACGTTGTCGTTCTGCAACCAAGCCAAGTGAAAAACCGGCACGCACGCACAAGATATAGACAGATAGCCTGACTTCGTTCTATTCCTGATGCACTTGGTTGCAATCAAACGGGGATGGGACATGAATATTGTCGAGGCGGTGACTTCCGGCTACCGGAATTACGTCAATTTCTCGGGCCGCTCGCAGCGGTCGGCGCTGTGGTGGTGGGTGCTGTTTCAACTGATCGTCGGCGTGATCATCGCCTTCGTCGAGGGGGGCGGTCATTCCAGCATGGCGGGTGGCATGTATTCCGGCATGTATCAGGCCGGGCCAATTGCGCTGATCTGGGATCTGGTCAACTTCCTGCCCGGCCTCGCCCTAGCGATCCGCCGCCTGCATGACATCGACCGGTCCGGCTGGTGGGTGCTGATCGTGCTGATCCCGCTGATTGGCGCCATCATCCTGATCGTGTGGGATTGCACCAAGGGCACGGCGGGCGACAACCGTTTCGGCCCCGATCCGCTGGCCGCCTAGATCGACAGCCGCGCCACTGCGATCGGGGCAGGCGCGCCTTGCGTGCCCCGCTCGCGGTACGGTGTGGTGTTGTAATGGCTGCGGTAACATTTGGAAAAATGCGACGGGCTGGCAAAACCGCAGGCCAAGGCGACGTTGATCACACTCATGTCGGTCTGCATCAACAGATTGCGGGCCTTCTGCAGCCGCAACTCCATGTAATAGCGCTTGGGGCTGCGGTTGAGATAACGGCGAAACAGCCGCTCCAGCTGCCGGGTCGACATGCCGACTTCCTCGGCGAGTTCGGCCGGTGACATCGGGTCCTCGATATTGCCTTCCATCATCTGGATGACCTGGCTCAGCTTGGGATGCCTGACCCCGATCCGCGTCGGAATCGACAGGCGCTGGGTGTCCTGATCGGTGCGCGGGGTCGAATAGATCAGCTGGTCGGCGACCGTATTGGCGACATCTTCGCCATGCCCCGCCGCAATCACCTTCAGCATCAGGTCCAGCGAACTGGTCCCCCCTGCCGTGCTCCAGCGGTTGCCGTCCATCACGAACACCGACTTGGTTAGATCGACGTCATCGAACTCTTCCAGAAACCCGTCCTGGTTCTCCCAGTGAATGGTGGCCTTCTTGCCGTCCAGCAGCCCCGCCTTGGCCAGCGCATAAGATCCCGTGCACAGACCCGCTATCGTGACCCCGCGCCGCGCCTCGCGCCGCAGCCAGTTCAGCACAGGTTTGGTCGTCGATTTCTGCACGTCGATGCCGCCGCACACCAACAGCGTATCGTCGCGGTCAATCTCGTCCAGCCCCATGTCCAGCTTGAACGAGGCGCCATTGGAACAGGTGGCATATTGCCCGCCTTCGCCCGCCAGCGCCCAGGAATACAAGGGCTGGCCCACGACCCGGTTGGCAATCCGCAAGGGCTCGATCGCGCTGGCAAACGACAGCATGGTGAACTTGTCGAGGAGCAGAAAGACAAAACGTCGCGGCACCTCGGCCTGGGCGGTTTGGGTTGCTTTGCGCGGAAGGCTTGCCATGTTGCGACCTGCAATGTCGGTAATGGCGCATGGATAGGGGCATTGCCCGTCCACCGCAAGGGCAATCCGCGGCTTTCGCCCTTTGCATTTCAGATCACTTTCCTTATAGGACGCGATCATCGATGCGAGTTAAGGGAAATGCCATGACCAAGGGTTGGACCAAGACAGACTGGCGCGCCAAACCGCGGGTGCAGATGCCGGACTATCCCGATCAAGTGGCCTTGCATGCCGCCGAGGCGCAGCTGGCCAAATACCCGCCGCTGGTCTTCGCAGGAGAGGCGCGCACACTGAAAAAACAACTGGCATTGGCCTCCGAGGGCAAGGCTTTCGTCATGCAAGGCGGCGACTGCGCCGAAAGCTTTGCGGAATTCAGTGCCGACAACATCCGCGACACCTTCCGCGTCATGCTGCAGATGGCCGTGGTTCTGACCTATGGCGCCAAGGTTCCCGTCATCAAGATCGGCCGCATCGCCGGCCAGTTCGCCAAGCCGCGCTCGGCCGGAACCGAAGTCATCGGCGGTGTCGAGCTGCCGTCTTATCGCGGCGACATCATCAACGGCTTTGACTTCACCGCCGCCGACCGCGTGCCCGATCCGCGCCGGATGTTGCAGGCCTATACGCAGGCCGCAGCCTCGCTGAACCTCTTGCGCGCCTTCTCCACCGGCGGTTTTGCCGACATTCACCGCGTCCATTCCTGGACGCTGGGCTTTGCCGAGCATGACAAGGCCGAACGCTACCGCGAACTGTCCAACCGTATCGCCGACGCCCTCGATTTCATGACCGCTGCCGGGGTCAATGCCGACACCGCCCATACCCTGTCGACCGTCGACTTCTATACCAGCCACGAGGCGCTGCTGCTGGAGTATGAAGAGGCCCTGTGCCGGATCGACAGCCTGACGGGCCAACCCGTTGCCGGTTCCGGCCACATGATCTGGATCGGCGACCGCACCCGCCAGCCCGACGGCGCCCATGTCGAGTTTGCCCGTGGCGTCCTGAACCCGATCGGATTGAAATGCGGCCCATCGACCACCGCCGAGGACCTCAAGGTGCTGATGGCCAAGCTCAATCCGCAGAACGAGGCAGGTCGGCTGACCCTGATCGCCCGCTTTGGCGCGGGCAAGGTCGGCGACCATCTGCCGCGCCTGATCAAGACTGTTCAGGCCGAGGGGGCCAACGTGGTCTGGTCCTGCGACGCCATGCATGGCAACACCATCAAGGCGGCGTCCGGCTACAAGACCCGTCCCTTCGAATCGGTGCTGCGTGAGGTGCGCGAATTCTTCGCCATCCACAAGGCCGAGGGCACCATCCCCGGCGGTGTGCATTTCGAAATGACGGGCAAGGACGTGACCGAATGCACCGGCGGCCTGCGCGCGGTGTCGGACGAGGATCTGTCCAGCCGCTATCACACCGCTTGCGACCCGCGCCTGAACGCCAGCCAGTCGCTGGAACTGGCGTTCCTGGTGGCCGAGGAACTGACCTCGCGCCGCGAAGACAACCGCCGCATCGCCCTGTAAGCTGCGGCTGGCGCGCGATCAATCTTGATGGAAACATCAGGATGGCAGCTTGGTCTGCAAGGCCACCCTCGCCACCCGCACCAGAGGACCGTCTGATGAGGGCTACAATGTAGCCCTCATCGGTCCGATTGCCGCCGCGCGCCAGCGCAAGGCAAGGGAGGTCGGGTCGGGTGCCATGTTGACGAAGGGGACGCGCACGACCGCGGGTGGAGCGGGACGCGCCCGCCAGGGGGGGGTCGGGCACGTCCCCGATAGGCTTTGGCCTACCGGGGAAGAGAAGGCAGGCGGCAGATGCAGGTTCAGAGCATGTTTCGCTGGTCGGGCATCGATTCCATCAAAGTGGATCACGCCCTTCTAGAATAGCTTATATCGTTTAATGCCAATTTCTTATACGATGGTCCTAACCTTGGACCAAGGGGTGTCCCACCCAGGTTTCAGTCCCGCGAATGGACCAGCCGCAAATTGGGCCTGCCGCGCGGCGGACGGGGCAGGGCCGGGGCATAGGCGGTGGCGGCTTCGGCCAGACCAAAAACCGGTTCGGGGACACGGTGCTCGATACCCTTCCGTTCACCCGCCGGCCTTTCCAGCTTTTCGCTCAGCACGCTGGCAATGGCAAACCGCCGCGGTGTCCGTCCCAATGTGCCATGGGTCGCAAGGCACCCCAGCGCCAGATCGACCTCGCCCCGTGCCGCCGTCAGCGGCAACAGCAACAGCCTCCCCGTCAATTCCGGCCGCCCCAGACCCCGCTCGGCCTCCAGATTGACCTCCAGAATCCCCGGTCCGGCAAACACGCTCTCCAGCGCCTCGGCCAGCCGGTTGCGACCCAAAGGCTCGATCAGCGACGACAGCGGCATGCCCCGCACATCCATCCCCATCAGGTCATGCAACTGCATTCCCGCCAGCCGGAACCGGGCGATGCCGGGGGCCACGCGCTCCAGCAGAAAGGTGTTCTCCAAGGCCCCGGCAATGCCGCGCGGATCAATCTCATCCCGGCGTGGCAAGTGGGCCCCATCACGCAACCCTTCCCAATAGGCGCGCACCTGGGCCAGCAGGGCGAACTTCGCCTCTGGCACGCCCGCTTCGTGACCATTGCCGCGTCCGCCTTTGCTGAAATATGACATCGCCGCTTTTCCTTCCGACCGTGGTCTGCCTGACCCGCCAAGAACCCGTTGTTGCCTGCCTGTGCCTCTGCTAACCCTGCGGACAAAGCTTCGGTCCACTGGTGGCAACATCGGTTACCGAGACTTTAACATAGCGCATTTGGCCGGGATTTGGCGGACAATCTCGACAAATGGTAAACATCTGCACGCCCCGGTTGTGCAGCCTGGAGGCACGATGACGATCTCGATGACCGGCTTTGCCGCACGCAAGGGGCAGGGGGCCGGGCACAGCTGGATGTGGGACATCCGTTCGGTCAATGGCAAAGGGCTGGATTTGCGCCTGCGGGTGCCCGACTGGATCGACGGGCTGGAACTGGCGCTGCGCACTGAACTGGGCCGGGCGCTGCA
>JANXPK010000352.1 GCA_025357355.1 Rhodobacterales bacterium | reverse complement strand
ACCGGTCTTTCCATCGGCATGCTCAGCAAGATCGAAAACGGCATCACTTCGCCGTCGCTGACCACATTGCAGGTCCTCAGCCATGCCTTTTCGGTCCCCGTCACCGCCTTTTTCAAATCCTACGAGGAACGCCGCGAGGTCCAGCATGTGAAGGCTGGCGATCATATCGAGATCGAGCGGCGCGGCACGCGGGCGGGGCACCAGTACAACCTTCTGGGCCACATCGGCTCCAATTCCTCGGGTGTCGTGGTCGAGCCCTATCTCATCACCCTGACCGCCGAATCCGACGTATTCCCGACCTTTCAGCACGAGGGGCTGGAGCTTCTCTACATGCTGGAGGGCGAGGTGACCTATCGCCACGGTGACCAGCTTTTCCACCTCAAACCCGGCGACAGCCTGTTTTTCGATGCCGACGCCCGCCATGGGCCAGAGATTCTGAACCAGCTGCCCGCGCGCTATCTGTCGGTGATCGCCTATCCTCAGGGCTGACGGTGGAACCAGACCGCATGACGGACCCGTGCGGTCTTGTAGGCGTCAAAGATCGAGATGGCATAGACGAACAGTCCCCCCGCCAGCTTGCCGACCATCGAGACTTCGGGTTTGGCGGTCAGCCAGGTAAAGGCGCCCAAGAGCACCATGAAGAACAGGAAGGTCAGGCCGCGAAACGGCAGGCGGTTCCAGACCTGACCGGAGCCCGGCAGCACGATGGCCGACGCCAGCACGACATAGGGGTTGATCGGGGTTACCTCAGCCATTCGCCGTCTCCTTCACCGCAGCCAGATCGTCGCGCAACAAAGCCAGCGCCGCAAGGTGTGGCAACACCCGCCCTGCCGCAAGCGGTCGTCGCCCCATCTCGGCATCGCGGAACAGCAGATAACCGCCGCGCTCGGCCTCCTCGGCCAACAGAACCAGCCGCAGGCCGTGGGGGGCAATCACCACCTCCTTGACCCGTGGATCGTTGAACCACCCGGCCAGCGACGCAATCACCTCGCGCGGCGGCAGCAGCAACGCATCTTCGCAACGCAGCCCGCAATCGCCGGGAAAGCCCGGCGGCAGCGCCACCGATTGCGGCATCAGCCCGTAATGCGAAAAGGTCTCGGCCTCGGTCGGGCGGGCCATGATGTGCAACTCGGTTCCGACCTCTATCCGTTCGGTCAAAGTGATCAACACCCACAGCGCGGGCAGCTTGCGAAAGGTCAGCGTGTCGGGCAGCGCCTGCAGATCGAACCGCAGGCCCGCGCGCTGGCCCGCGAGCCGGGCAAATCCGGTCGGCTGCACCTTGACGAAGGGCTGGTCCAGAAGGCCCGCAACCTCGGCGAAATACGCAGCCCGCGCCGCGCGCCGCGCGCGACCGGCGGCCAGGTTCTGCGGGATCAGCCAGACAAAACCGGCGGCCAGCCCAGCCAGAAGAAGCGTCAGCATGAACTGCACGCGATAGAGCCTTTTCAGATGCAAATGGCCCGCCAGTCTGGCGGGCCATGCAATAGGTTACAAGCCCTCAATACCCCTTGGGCCGCGGCCAGGGCATGGTGAACTGCGCGCCCCGGTTGACAAAGCGGTAGCGCCAGAAGTGGAACCACAGCGATACCACGATGTAGAACACGATCATCGCCACCAGTTGTGTGCCGTAACCGAGGAACACCGCAAAGAACGTCACCGCACACAACGCCAGCAGAACCAACGCGGGCAGCGGGTGGAACGGATGCTCATAGCCGCGTTTGATGGTGTCCAGCGGCCATTTGCGGCGGAACAGGATCATGTTCAGCGGCATGAAGGTGTATTCCAAAAGGCCCGACAGGATCGAAAACGTCACCAGCTGGTCCAGCGGCAATTGCGTGGCAAAGAGGCAGGCGATCGGCACCAGAAAGATGATCGAGCGGTAGGGCGTGCGGTAGGTCGGATGCACAGCCCCGAACCAGCCGGGCAGATAGCGGTCGCGCCCCATGGCAAACCAGGCCCGCGAGGCGTCGTTGATGCAGCCGTTGGCCGATGCGAGCGTCGCAAAGAGGGTGCCGATGCCCAAGAGAACCACCAGGAACTGCGACCCCGACATCCGCGCCGCATCGAACAGGGGCACGCCCGAGATGCCAAGGTATTCCCACGGCATCAGCCCGACGCAGACCCACCAGGTCAGCGTCGCGGCAATGATCAGCGTCATGATCCCGGCCAGCGTGCCGAAGGGCAGCGCGCGGGCGGGCGAGCGGACCTCTTCGGCAGCCTGCGTGGTGCCTTCGATCCCGAGATAGTACCAAAGCCCGAAATGCATTGCCGCCAGCACACCCAGCCAGCCGTAGGGCAGGGCGGCCTGACCGCTCATCAGATCGGCATGTTGCAGGCTGAACTCGCCATGATTGCCCACCGTCATCGCAAACAGGATCACGATGGAGATAAAGGCCACGGCGGTGATCACCAGGTTGAAGGTCAGCGTCGCCAGCACGCCGCGATAGTTGAGCCAAGCCAGAAACAGGATCGACAGCACGATGAACGGCTTGTCGCTGAGCCCGCTGTGGCCCGCCATGCCCGCCACCGTCTGCACCAGATAGCCGACGGTCCAGGCGTTGCCAGCCTCCAGCATGGTATAGGCGAAGACCAGATAGAGGCCGACGTTGAACGCCATCAGGGGGCCGATGATGTGCTTGGCCTGGGTATACTGCCCGCCCGCCGCTGCGACGGTCGAGGTGACCTCACTGTCGATCATGGCAACGCAGGTATAAAGGATGCCCGCAAACCAGCAGGCGATCAGCGCGGCATAGGCCCCACCCTTGGCCACGCCAAAGTTCCAGCCCATGTATTCGCCCACCAGCACGATGCCCACGCCCAGCGCCCAGACATGGGCCGGGCCCAGCACCCTGAGCAGGCCGACATTGGTGCCATGCGGCCCCATGCCGTCACGCTCTTTCGAGGTGATGTCAAAGTCCGCCATGTCACGTCCCCCTGTGTTGTTCTTCGGTCATGGCTTCCAACTCGCCCTCGCGGGACGACGTCAGAACCTCTTCCGAATAGGTCTGGTCGGTCTTGATCCAGTCCAGAATGATGAGAACGGCAAACACCGCCGACAGCGCCCAGGCGCCATATTCTGCGTAATTCCACACATCCATGGCTATTTCTCCTTGCCGTCGAACTTTTCGGCGATCACGTCGCGATATTCGGTTTCCGAATAACGCAGGATGATCACGTAGTAGCCCACGATCACCACGATCATCGCGATCAGGTTGATGGCGGTGAAGCTGTAGTCAAAGCGCGCCGTGATGGTATCGGCGGCCGAGGCGGCATCGGCATAGCCAAGCTGGTTCCACTTGGCGACCATGGTCGCGTTCTGGCCCAGGCTGTCCCAGGTCGGGTTGTCGACCGTCTTGTGCACGACACTGGACCCGGCCAGTTTGAGCCACGATGGCAGGTACAGGGTGACGATGGTCAGAACCAGAATGACGATGACGTCGATGAACTGGCTCGCCTTGCTTTGAATGGGGGCGGTGTATTTGGCCATTGCCATCACCGCCGTGCCGCACGGGCCGCATCAAGAAACTTGATGTCCAGCCCGTACATGAAATCGCGGTCTTCGCGGTAATGCTTCAGCATTGCCATGATGGCCGCCGTGTTGAACAACAGGATGATCGCGCCGCCAATCAGCAACAGCACCCGCGCCGGTCCGTTCGGCGCCAGGTTCCAGGTTGCCAATGCCACGAAAATCACCGCCAGCCACAGGCCAAGCACAAAGCCCCATGCGATGCGCACATCGCTGCGGTGCATGGCCGAGATCCTTTGATCAAGGTCCGACATAGTCCCTCCTTAGGCCTTTCCCGGTCAGGCTGGCCATCCGCCCTTTTCTTTCCGGCAATTTTGTTTTCTGTAGGGAAACAGGTCCTGCGACATTCTGTCAAGCAATGTCTGACCCCCAATGCAGAATCCTTCCCCTCGGGTTAAAAAAGTTTCTTCACAGTTGAACGCTGATTTTTTCGGTGCTAGCCTGAGCAGAATTAATGCAAGGAGCGAATCCATGTGTGGCATCGTTGGACTGTTCTTGAAGGACAAAGCGCTGGAACCGCATCTGGGCCAGCTTTTGACCGATATGCTGATCACCATGACCGACCGCGGCCCCGACTCGGCGGGCATCGCCATCTATTCCGGCGCAGGCGAAGGCCGGGCCAAGATCACGGTGCAGTCGACCAATCCGACCCATGATTTCAAGGACCTCGACGAGGATCTCAAAAATGCCATCGGCCCGCCGGTTCTGATGCTGGAAAAAGACACCCATGCCGTGCTTGAGGTGCCGCTGGACCAGCTTGACGCCGCTCGCTCGGCGCTGGCCCATCTGAGGCCCGGGCTCAAGGTGATGAGTGCTGGGGAAAGCATCGAGATCTTCAAGGAAGTTGGCCTGCCCCGTGACGTCGCCGCCCGCTTTGGTCTGGCCAAGATGCACGGCACGCACGGCATCGGCCACACCCGCATGGCCACCGAATCTGCCGTCACCACCATGGGCGCGCATCCGTTCTCGACCGGGTCGGACCAGTGCCTTGTCCACAACGGCTCGCTCAGCAATCACAATTCGGTGCGCCGTGACCTGAAACGCGCCGGCATGACCTTCGAGACCGAGAACGACACCGAGGTCGCCGCCGCCTTCATCAGCCACAAGCTGAACGAGGGCTCGACCCTCGGCAACGCGATGGGGGCGACGCTGACCGATCTGGACGGCTTTTTCACTTTCGTCGTCGGCACCCGCAACGGCTTTGGCGTGGTGCGCGACCCCATCGCCTGCAAGCCCGCCGTCATGGCCGAAACCGACCAATACGTGGCCTTTGGCAGCGAATACCGCGCCATGGTCGGCCTGCCCGGCATCGAGACCGCCCGCATCTGGGAGCCCGAGCCCGCCACTGTCTATTTCTGGGAACGCTGACCGATGCAGACCTTCGACCTTGAAGCCATGGGCTTGCGCGCCCTGAACGCGACGCTGCATGGCCTGAAGGGCCAGACCAACCAAACCGCGTGGGAGATCGTCAATCCCAAGGGCGCCCATGCCATCGCCGCCGGGGTCGACGCCCCGGTGGACATCACCGTGCGCGGCTCGACCGGATATTATTGCGCCGGGATGAACAAGCTGGCGACAATCCGCGTCAAAGGCTCCGCCGGGCCGGGGGTGGCCGAAAACATGATGTCGGGCACGGTGATCGTGGACGGCGATGCCAGCCAATATGCCGGGGCGACCGGGCGTGGCGGGCTTTTGGTGATCAAGGGCAATGCCTCGTCGCGCTGTGGCATCTCGATGAAGGGTATCGACATCGTGGTGCATGGCAATATCGGCCACATGTCGTGTTTCATGGCGCAGACCGGCAACATGGTCGTCCTGGGCGATGCTGGGGACGCGCTGGGCGACTCGCTGTACGAGGCGCGCCTGTTCGTGCGCGGCTCGGTCAAGTCGCTTGGTGCGGACTGCGTTGAAAAAGAGCTGCGCCCCGAACACATCGCCCTTCTGACCGACCTTTTGAAGCGCGGCGAGGCCGAGGGCAAAGCCAAGCCATCCGAGTTCAAACGCTACGGCTCTGCCCGCAAACTCTATACGTTCAACGTCGATAACGCCGCGGCTTATTGAGGACCTGATGACCGAATTTCCCCATACCCCGCCGAAGATGTCGTGGACGTTCTCGAATGATGTCAACGCCGAAATCCGCCGCGCCGCAGCGACCGGCATCTATGACATCCGTGGTGGCGGCTCCAAGCGCCGCCTGCCACATTTCGACGACCTGCTGTTCCTCGGTGCCTCGATCAGCCGCTATCCCCTGGAAGGCTACCGCGAGAAATGCGCGACCGATGTCTGGCTTGGCACCCGCCACGCCAAAAAGCCTATTCATCTGGACATCCCCGTGACCGTTGCAGGAATGTCCTTCGGCGCGCTGTCGGGGCCTGCCAAAGAGGCCCTCGGGCGCGGGGCTTCGGCCGCTGGCACGTCCACCACCACCGGCGACGGCGGCATGACCGAGGAAGAGCGCGGGCATAGCAAAACCCTAGTCTATCAATACCTTCCCTCGCGTTACGGCATGAACCCCGACGACCTGCGCCGTGCCGATGCGATCGAGGTTGTGGTCGGG
>JANXPK010000457.1 GCA_025357355.1 Rhodobacterales bacterium | reverse complement strand
GCCCGCATTACGGGCCCGCAAGCTGACCCCGATGGCAAGGTTGCCCCCGGCGCTGTCGCCGCACAGACCCACCCGGTCGGGGTCGATGTCGAGCGTGGCGGCATTGGCGACGACCCAGGCCGCTGCGGCAGTGCAATCGTCGAGCGGCACCGGAAATTTGTGCTCCGGCGCCTTTTGGTAGTTCACCGCCACCACGACGCAGCCCGACCGGTTGGCCAGTTCGCGGTGCGGCGCGTCGGCCATGTCCAGGTTGTTGACCACCCAGCCCGAGCCGTGAAAGGCGACGATGCCGGGGAATGGCCCGGTGCCTGCGGGCGTGTAGATGCGGATGGCCAGATCAGCGGTCGGACCGGGGATGAAGCGATCCTCGACGCGCGCCACCGCCTCGCCCGGGCCCGCGATTGCGATCCAGTCCCAGCCAGCGGCGCGGACCTCGGCCACCGTCGCTTCGCCGACGGGCTTGCCACCAGCCTCTGCCAACTGGTCCAACAGGGTCGCGATCTGGGGGTCAAGCGGCACCGGATGTCCTTTCACGCGAACGGGTCGATCCATGATCCCGAAGACTGCCTTGCAGCGCAAGGCCCAAGGCCTCAACCCGCCGCGATCTGCCGGGCCTTTTCGACCAGAACCTCGGCCTGCCGGATCGAGGCATAGTCGATCAGCCGCCCATCCAGCGACACCGCCCCCTTGCCTTCACCTGCCGCCACCGCCATCGCCTCCAGGATCCGGCGGGCGCGGGTGACTTCCGCCTCGGACGGGGTCATCACCTCATTGGCAAGGGCAATCTGACCTGGATGGATCGCCCATTTGCCCTCGCATCCCAGAACGGCAGCCCGGCGGGCGGCATAGCGGTAACCCTCGGGGTCCGAAAAATCGCCGAACGGGCCGTCGACCGGGCGCAGCCCGTTGGCGCGCGCGGCCACCACCATCCGGGCCAGCGCATAGTGCCACATGTCGCCCCAGTGCACCGCGCGGCTGCCGTCGTCCAAGGGGTCGGTCAGCACCGCGTAATCGGGGTTCACCCCGCCGATCACGGTGGTGCGCGCCCGGGTCGATGCGGCATAGTCTGCAACCCCAAAGTGCAGACTTTCGTTGCGTTTGGACGCCGCCGCGATCGCCGAAACGTTCTGCATCCCAAGGGCCGTCTCGATGATATGCTCAAAGCCGATGCGCTTCTTGAATCCCTTGGCCGCCTCGATCTGGGTCACCATCATGTCGACTGCATAGACATCCGCCGCAGTGCCAACCTTGGGGACCATGATCAGGTCCAGCCGCTCTCCCGCCTGCTCGACAACGTCCACCACATCGCGGTACATGTAATGCGTGTCCAGTCCGTTGATGCGCACCGACAGGGTCTTCTTGCCCCAGTCAACCTCGTTCAACGCCTTGATGACGTTCTTGC
>JANXPK010000296.1 GCA_025357355.1 Rhodobacterales bacterium | reverse complement strand
TCGATCAGGCCGACATAGCCCCAATACACGCCCGACTGCATGCAGGCTACCGTATTCGTGCCGATCGCTTTGGCCGGTTTGGTGACATCGACATGCGGCAGGGCGGCGGCGGCCATGTGCAGCGCCTCAAGGCTGAGATTGACGCCGGGCGCGATGACCCCGCCGACATAGGCGCCATCAGTATCGACGACGTCGAAGGTGGTGGCGGTGCCGAAGTCGACCACGATCAGGTCGCCGCCGTGGCGATCAAAGCCGCCTACCGTGTTGACCAGCCGATCGGGGCCGACAATGGTCCCCTGATCGACGCGCGGCGGCACTGGCAAGTGGCAATCGGGTCGGCCCACCACCAGCGGGCGGCAGTCGTAATAGCGGTTGCAGAGAACGCGCAGGTTGAAAAGGACCCGCGGCACGGTGGTAGAGATGATGGCTTCGGTAATTTGCGCCTCGACTTTGGTCAGGGCCATCAGGCTGGACAGCCAGACGAAATACTCATCCGCCGTGCGCTTGTGATCGGTCGCCATGCGCCATGTCGCCAGAAACCGGGTGCCGTTCCAGATCGAGAACACCGTGTTGGTGTTGCCGCAGTCGATTGCCAGAAGCATCTCGCCCCTCCTGTCAGAAGAAGACCTCTGCCGCCGATATGGCGACAGGCCCGTCGGTGGTGCCGAGAATGAGCGCACCTGTCCCGTCAACCGTTTCAAACCGGCCCTGACGATCCTGCAAGCCGGTCCGCGCCCGGATGATCTGCCCCAACCGCGCGGCATGGTTCAGCCATTCCTCGCGCAAGGGGGCAAAGCCGTCGCGCACCAGGACCTGTTCCCAGTGCGCAAAGGCTGGGGCCAGCACGTCCAGAAAGGCCTCTGGCGTCACGCGCAAGCCGGTCTCGGTCAGCAGGGTAACGGCGGGCAAGGCGCCCGGTTCCAGCAAGCTTTGATCGGGCGCAGCGATCAGATTGACGCCGATGCCGATAACAAGTTGGCTGACCCGGTCCCCGGCGGCCACACTTTCCAAAAGAATACCCGCCACCTTGCCGCCGTTCAACAGCACATCATTGGGCCATTTCAGCGTGAAGGCGTCGGCAAACCCGGTCAGGCTCACGAACGCATCCCGCAGCGCCAGTGACGCCGCAAAACTGCGCAACGCAACGACCGCAGAAGCCTCCTGCGGCTGCATCACCAAAGAGGCGTGGAAATTGCCGCGCGGGCTGGCCCAGGGCCGCGACCGGCGCCCGCGACCGGCGGTCTGTTCATGCGCCAAGATCCAGGCTGGTCCGGTCAGGGTCGGTGCCATGCGCAGAGCATGGGCGTTGGTGCTGTCGGTACGCTCGAGGATGTGGCGCGCCACACCCTCTGGCCATGTTGCTTTAGCCGACAAGCGACTTGGCCGCGGCAATGGCAGCAGGCTCGATGCCGTAGAAGTTGATGATGCCCAAGAGCATGGTCGCAGACACCGCGACCAAGGCCAGCCACTGAACCGGGACCATGCGGCTTTCGGCGCCATCCACTTCCGCGCCGAAATACATGTAGAACACGATGCGCAGGTAATAGAACGCGCCTATGACCGAGGCGATGGCGCCAGCAAGCGCCAGCCAGGTCATGCCGCCATCAACGGCGGCCTTGAGCACGTAGAACTTCCCGAAGAAGCCCAGCATCGGGGGAACGCCGGCGAGCGAGAACAGCAGGACCAGCATACCGAGGGCCTTCATCGGCTCGCGTTTGGAAAACTGGTTGAGGCTGCCGATGTCGGTGACAGGCTTGCCGTCTTTCTCCATCGACATGATGAAGGCGAAGGTGCCGACGTTCATGGTGACATAGATCACCATGTAGATGAGCATCGCCTGAACGCCCTCTGCCCCGCCTGCGGCCAGTCCCATCAAAGCGAAACCCATATGGGCAATCGAGGAATAGGCCATCAGGCGCTTGATGTCAGTCTGGCCGATGGCGGCGATGGCGCCGAGGAACATTGACGCGACCGACAACGCCGCCAGCACTTGGCCCCACTGCCCGCTGATGCCACCAAAAGCGTCCTGAACCAGTCGCGCGATCAGGGCCATTGCCGCCACCTTGGGAGCGGTGGCGAAGAAGGCGGTCACCGCGGTGGGCGAGCCTTCGTAGACATCGGGCGTCCACATGTGGAAGGGCGCGGCCGATACCTTGAACGCCAAACCCGACAGCATGAAAACCAGCCCGAAGAGCAGGCCCAGCGGCACGCCTTCCGAAACGGTTGACAGGATGCCCGAGAACAGCGTGGTCCCGGCAAAGCCGTAGACCAGCGAGGCCCCGTACAGCAGCAGGCCCGACGACAGGGCGCCGAGTACGAAGTATTTCAGACCGGCCTCGGTCGACTTGGCGTTGTCACGCTGAATGCTGGCGACGACGTAAAGGGCGAGGGATTGCAGTTCCAACCCCATGTACAGAGCCATCAGATCGCCCGCCGACACCATGACCATCATGCCGACGACAGCAAGCGCCACGAGGATCGGATATTCGAACCGCCCCAAGCCTCGCCGCGCCATGAAATCGCGCGAGATCACCAGCACGGCCGCCGCCGATACCAGGATGGTGACCTTGGCGAAGCGGGCAAAGGCATCATTAGTGAACATGCCGCCGAACGCGGTCTGGGTGCCGCTTTGCCCCAGGCCGATCCACAGCGCCAGCGCCACCATCAGCCCCGCCGTGGCCCAGGTCAGCGCATCTGTCAGCGCATCCTTGCCGGTGTAGACCGCGAACACCAGGGCGGCCATGGCGTACAGGGACAAGATCAACTCTGGCAAGGCGATAGAGAAGTCAGACATCATCAGGTCCTTCAGTTCGATGCCACGGCGGTGGCGTCCGCCGGAACATTGGCACGGAATTGGGTGATCAGGGCGCCGACCGAGGCGCCAGTGATATCGGTCACCACGGCGGGGTAGACGCCCAGAAGCAGGGTCATCACGACCAGTGGGGCAAAGATCGCGCGCTCGCGGCGGCTCATGTCCTGAATGGTGGCGAGGGCTGCCTTGACCAGCGGGCCAAAGGCAACGCGGCGGTAAAGCCACAGCGCATAGGATGCCGACAGGATCACGCCGCTGGTCGCCACTGCAGCCACCACGGTGTTGACCTGGAAGATGCCCATCAACACCAGAAACTCACCAATGAACCCGCTGGTGCCGGGCAGGCCGACGTTGGCCAGCGTGAAGAACATGAAGACCAGCGCATAGGCCGGCATCCGGTTGACCAGACCGCCATAGGCGCTGATCTCGCGGGTGTGCATGCGGTCGTAGATCACGCCGACGCAAAGGAAGAGTGCGCCCGAGATGAAGCCGTGGCTCAGCATCTGAAAGATCGCGCCGTCAAGGCCCTGCTGCGTCACCGTGAAAATCCCGATCGTCACATAACCCATGTGCGCGACCGAGGAATAGGCGATCAGCTTTTTCATGTCCTGCTGCGCCAGAGCAACCAGCGAGGTGTAGACGATGGCAATCGCGCTGAGCCAGAACACCAACGGCGTCCACAAATGCGCGGCCTCGGGGAACATCGGCAGGCTGAAGCGCAAGAAACCGTAGCCGCCCATCTTCAACAGGATCGCGGCCAGCACCACAGAACCCGCCGTTGGCGCCTGAACGTGCGCATCGGGCAACCAGGTGTGGACCGGCCACATCGGCATCTTTACGGCAAAGCTGGCGAAGAAAGCGAGGAACAACAGTGTCTGCAGGCCCCCGGTCACGGTCATGCCCAAGACCGCAATCGGGTCATGGCGGAACTTGAAGGTCATCAAAGTCGGGATGTCGGTGGTTTTCGCCGCCCAATACATCGCCACCATGGCAACCAGCATCAGGACCGAGCCGAGGAAGGTATACAGGAAGAACTTGAACGCGGCATAGATGCGGTCCTTGCCGCCCCAGATGCCGATGATCAGGAACATCGGGATCAGCCCCGCCTCGAAGAACAGATAGAACAGCACCAGATCCAGCGCCGTGAACACGCCCAACATCAGGGTTTCCAGCAAGAGGAAGGCGATCATGTAATCCTTGACGCGGGTTTCGACATTCCAGCAGGCGCCGATGGTCAGGGGCATCAGGAAGGTGGTCAGCATCACGAACAGGATCGAGATGCCGTCCACGCCCATCTTGTAATGCAGGCCCAGCACCCAGGGCCGGTCTTCGACGAACTGAAATCCGGTGTTGGCGGGATCAAAGCCCTTGAGCAGGAATAGCGAAACGACGAGGCTTGCCACGCTGGCGAACAGCGCCAGCCATCTGGCATTGCGCGCCGCGGCCGCGTCATCGCCGCGCAGAAACAGCGCCAGGATCAGCGCCGCGACCGCCGGAATGAAGATGATGATCGAGAGAAGATTTGACATCAGCGTGCTCCTCCCGAGAGCGTCATCCAGGTGATCAGAACCCCGATCCCCAGCACCATCGCGAAGGCATAGGTGAAGATGTAGCCAGACTGCGCGCGCCCGGCGAGCCGGGTGAAGAAAGGAATGATCCCCATTGCCACACCGTTCAGTGTGCCGTCGATCACGTCGCCGTCGCCGCGCTGCCACAGGAAACGCCCGAGCCAATTGGCGGTGCGCACGAAGATCACATCGTAGATCTCGTCGAAGTACCACTTGTTCAACAAGAAGCGGTAGAGCGGCGCCTGCTGCTCGGCCAGTTTGCCGGGCAGGTTGGGTCTGCGAATATAGAACAGATACGCCACGGCAAAGCCCAGAACCATCGCCAGGAACGGCGCCAGGCTGACCAGCGTCGGGCTTTGATGCGCGGCCTCGATCACCTTATTGTCGGCCATGTAGATGCCGCCGGCGCCCGGTGCACCGCCCTCGGTCAGGTTGAAGAAATGGCTGAAGCCGTCGACCGAGCCGAAGAAGCTGTTGTACCAGATCATCCCGGCAAACGTCGCGCCAATGGCCAGAACGCCCAGCGG
>JANXPK010000254.1 GCA_025357355.1 Rhodobacterales bacterium | reverse complement strand
TTCGGGCGGCGCACAAGCGTGAAGCCTGCCTCGTCGGCGGTATGCAGGGCAGCGTCGGGGGTCACATGATATGGTGCGCGGCCGGAATGGGTGACGACGCCGTCAGGCTGACGGAAGGATGCAGTGTCGGCAGGGGCGAGGAACAGGGTGAAGAGCAGGATTTGCAGCCGTGGGAAACGCGCATGGATCCGGATCAGCGCATGGTGCAGATGGGAATGGGGCAGGTGTGTGAAGACGGCAAAGGCTATGGCATGGTCGATGTCATCGGGGATGCCGGGAAAGGCGAAGTCGGGGTCTTCAACCAGATGGTCGGGGCCAAGGCGGGCGGGGTCGGCAAGTTCCTCGGCATGGCCCGCTGCCATCAGCGCCCCTGACAAATCGGTCGCCCAATAGTGACCGGGGTCGAGATAGGGTACCGCCTTGCATCCCAGCCGCAGTGAGCCCGCGCCGATGTCGAGCAGTTTGTGATGGGGTTGCAGGCCTTCGGCCAACAGGAGGCTTATCTGGGCACGGCCCGTCTCTTCCCACCGCCCGCCGACGATATCGCGGTGGCGGCCTTTGGCGATAGCTTCGGCGTAAAAACCGGGTTGCAGGTAGGGCGAGATGGGATTGGTCATGAGCCTTGGCGAAGGCCGGGGGATTTCACACCCCCCGGACCCCTGATGGGAAATTCATGGACAGATGATGGGTCAGGGTTTTGCCGCGTGTTCGGCGATGGTCAGACAAAGCTGGGTGGCCAAGCCCATGTCCTGGACGGAAATCCATTCGAGCGGACTGTGGATGTCCTGCATGCCAGTGAAGAGATTGGGGGTGGGCACGCCCATTTCGGTCAGGCGCGAGCCGTCGGTGCCGCCGCGGATGGGAACTGAGACCGGCGAGATGCCAAGGCTTCGGGCGGCGTCAAGGGCAAGGGTGACTGGGGTCATGTCCTGTTCCAGCCAATAGCGGATGTTGCGGTATTGCGGTTTGATGGTGACCTCGATCGCGGCGCGGGGATCGGTCGCGGCGACCGCGGCCGCGATTTGGCGCAAGAGGGCGCCCTTGGCGGCGAGGCCGTCGCGTTCGAAATCGCGCAGGATGAATTTCAGGCGACATTCGGCGGCGGTGCCGGACGCCTCGATCAGATGAATGAAGCCCTCGCGACCCTCGGTCGTCTCAGGTGTCATGTGGGCGGGCACGGCGGTGATGATCTTGGCGGCCAAATGCAGGGCGTTGACCAGCTTGCCACGGGCAAGGCCGGGATGGATCGAGACGCCAGTGATCTTCACGACGGCGCCATCAGCGGAGAAGCTTTCGTATTCGATCTCGCCGACCGAGCCGCCATCGAAAGTATAGGCGAAGGCGGCGTCGAGGTCTTTGGGCAGGCGGGCATTGACGCCGCGGCCAATCTCTTCATCGGGGGTGAAGGCGATGCGGAGGGGCGGGTGCTTGATGTCGGGATTGGCCAGGAGGTGACGGGCGGCGGTCATTAGGATGGCGATGCCGGCCTTGTCGTCGGCGCCCAAGAGGGTGAGGCCGGAGGCGGTGATCAGGTCATGGCCGACCTTGGTGGCGAGATAGGGGTTGTGGTCGGGGGTCAGGGTGAGCGTCGGGTTGTCGGGATAGCTGATGGCGCCGCCATTGTAGCCGTGGATGACGCGCGGTTTGACGCCGGTGGCATTGAACTGGGGGGCGGTATCGACATGGGCAAGAAAGGCGATCGTCGGGCCAGGGGCGGTGCCGGGGATGGTTGCGAGGACCGTACCATAATCGGTGAGGATGACATCCTGCGCGCCGATATCGAGGAGTTGTTGTTTCAGCAGGTTCAGGAGGGTGAGCTGGATTGCGGTCGAGGGCGAGGATGGACTTTCGTCATGCGACTGGCTGTCGATGGCGGCATAGAGGGTCAGGCGGGTTTCAAGCTCGGCGTGGAAATCGGACATCATGTGCCTCCGGTGTTGGCGGGATTTGGGGGAGGGGATAGGGGGAAGTCAAGGTGGATGGGAAGTTTCCACATGCGAGACCTGTGCGTGGGTCGTTATTGGCTTTCGGGATTGAGGTTTGGCGGGGGATGTTCGGGTTTTGAAGGCCCGGTGTCCGGGGGGCTGGCGGCTGGAACCCTTGGGGCGGTCAGGTGGTTTGCGCCGCGAGAAGGGTTCTGGCGCGGCGGAGGTTGTAGACGGTGAGGGTGAGGTGGATCTGCAGGCTGGTCTTGGCGAGGCCGCGCCATCGCGCCCGGGCCATGCCGTAGCTGCGCTTGGTGGTGCCGAATATTTTCCCGATCCCGGCGCGGCGCGGGGCGATGGCGGCATTCCAGGCGGTGACGGCGGCGCGGC
>JANXPK010000232.1 GCA_025357355.1 Rhodobacterales bacterium | reverse complement strand
CCCCGCCGGTCGCCGTCTGGCTGAGAAACAGGTTGTTGTCCTTGGTCGAGCCGCTGACCCCATTCACGAGCGTGCTGTCCGCGCCGTTGCCGCCGTTGGCGCCCAGCAACCCTGCACCGCCCGCGCCGCCCTTCTGGACAACGGTGGCGCTTGCCGACGCGACGATCCCGCCCAGCGACAGATCGCCGTGAACCTGGGCGGAACTGGTGCTGGCAACGCCGCCGTTGCCGCCGACAAAGCCTGCGCCCGCAGCGGTGCCGCCTGCACCCCCCGTCGCAGTGGCATTCGCGACCAGATTATCCGACCCGGTGCTGGTGCTTGCCGCCGTTGCCTGCGCCGTTGCAGCACCGCCGTTGCCGCCATTGTTGCCTGCACCGTTCGGTGTGCCGGTACCAAATGCGCCTGCATTGCCACCCGCGCCACCGATGGCAGTTGCCGCCGCCAAAGCAATCGTGGCGGTGGAAGAGGTGGCGTTCGCCGCAGCATTTCCGCCCGATCCGCCCGCACCCGCCTTGCCACCGGCACCAGCGCCATTGCCCGCACCATTGCCGCCGCCGCCGCCCGCACCACCCGTCGCAGCGGCCGTGTTGACCGCGTCCGCCGGGGTTGTCGTGGTGGCCGAGATCCCCTGACCCACACCGCCCGCGCCGCCCGCGGCACCTGCCGCCACGCCATTGCTGCCGGTTGCGCCGCTTGTTCCGTTGACGATGATGGTGCTCATGACGAAATGCCTCGGTTTTGCACGCGTAGGCGGTTGCCTCGCACCCCCCATAATGGCCGTGAGCAGGCGCGGACGAAACCGACCATGGTCGTATCAAATGACCACCCGACTAGGACTTAGGTGCTGGGCGAGGTCCGGTCCGGCCCCAAATTCCGCTACGCTTTCTTGCCAATCTGCTCTTAGGATGCTGACAGCGGACTGTTGCGCGGACCCTCGCGCAACGGGCGAAAATATCGGTCAAATCAGGATATCCCGTCATGACCTACTTTGAACTTGGCAGCTACGCGCGCAAGGTGACCGCTGCCTCTCCCGAGGCGCACCTGTGGTTCAATCGCGGCCTGAACTGGATGTACGGCTTCAATCATGAAGCGGCGATTGTCTGTTTTCAGAATGCCGTTGCCGCTGATCCGGCCTGCGTGATGGCACATTGGGGCATCGGCCATGCCATCGGGCCGAATTACAACAAGGTTTGGGGGTTCTTTTCGCCCGGCGAACAGGCCGAAGACCTGGACCTGGCCCACAAGTCAATCGCTGCAGCTTTGGCGCGTGACGCAGCGCCGGTTGAAAGGGCGTTGATTTTGGCCCTCGCAGCCCGCTTCCCTGACAGACCCGACGTTGAGGATTATGCCCCTTGGAACGACGGTTTTGCCGATGCGATGCGCCGCGTTCACCGGGCCTTTCCTGACGACCTTGACGTCACGACGATCTTCGCCGAAGCCCTGATCAACCGAACACCGTGGAAGTTGTGGGACACAGCCCGTGGTATTCCCGCGACAGGCTCGTCGACGGCGGAAGCGCAGACCGTGATGGAGGCCGCTTTCGCCAGCACCCCGGCGGCATGGGACCACCCCGGCCTTCTGCACATGTACATCCACCTGATGGAAATGTCGCCGACGCCGGAAATGGCCCTGCGCCATGGCGACCGGCTGGTTGATCTTGCGCCGGATGCCGGACACCTCGTGCATATGGCCAGTCACATCGACGTGCTTTGCGGCGATTATCATAACGTGGTGCGGCGCAACCACGCCGCAGCCCTTGCCGACGCAAAATATTTCGCCCATGCCGGGGGCGAGAACTTCTACACCATCTATCGCCTTCACAACCTGCATTTCGAGATCTACGGCGCGATGTTTCTGGCACAGGTTACGCCCGCACTGACCGCCGCCGATGCGCTTGCCGCCGCTTTGCCCGATAACGTCGTTCGCCACCTGCCCGAATTGTTCGAGGCGTTCGTGGCCCTGAAACCTCATGTCCTGATCCGGTTTGGCCGTTGGGCCGACATCCTGGCCTTGACCTTCCCTGCGGATGCCGAGCTTTACAGCTATACGACCGCCATCCTGCATTATGCCCGTGCCGTGGCCCTTGCCAACCTGTCACGCCTTGCCGAGGCCGACGTCGAACGCGCGGCTTTTGAGCGCGCCAAGGCCTTGGTGCAGCCAGAGCGAATGGTGTTCAACAACCCCTGCACCGAGGTTTTGCGTGTGGCCGAACAGATGATGCTGGGCGAGCTGGCCTATAAATCAGGTCGCAGGGACGAGGGACTTGGCCATTTGCAACAGTCGGTCAAGCTGGATGACGGGCTGCTTTATGATGAGCCCTGGGGCTGGATGCAGCCGACCCGCCATGCTTTGGGGGCGCTATTGATGGATGCTGGGCGCTTTCCCGAGGCGGAAGCGATCTACCGCGCCGACCTTGGCCTTGACGCCAGCCTGCCCCGGCCCAGCCAGCACCCCAACAATGTCTGGAGCTTGCATGGTCTGGATGAATGTCTTGGCCGTCGCGGCGAGGCGGTCGAGCGCAGCCTTGTCCACCAACAACTGGATCGGGCAATGGCGCGCGCCGAAGTGCCAATCAGTGCCTCGTGCTATTGTCGGACCGACGCAAGCGCGGCCAAGAACCTGCGCGTTGCCGCCTTTCGAATGCCGGGCTGACCCGGTCCGGTCACTCAACGCGCGCCGTCTCATCCTTGGCCCACAAAGTCTGTCGTCAGGTCGATCCGTCGCACCTATAATGGTTGCACCAAACCGAAGGTCGGTCAGATGCGGCTCTTGATTGTGGAGGACAACGAAAAATTGTCGGAGTGGCTGGCCCGCCTGCTGCGCAGCGAGAATTACGTGGTGGACTGCGTGCCGGACGGTGAAGCTGCAGTCGAAGATGTGGCCCTGGAGAACTATGATCTGGTGATCGTGGACCTTGGTTTGCCGGGCATGGGCGGGGTCGATGTCATCCGCAATCTGCGGGCCCGCCGGTTTCAGGTGCCGGTGCTGATCCTGACGGCGGAAGGTGCGCTGGGCCGCCGGGTCGACGGGCTCAATGCCGGGGCAGATGACTACATGACCAAACCTTTCGAGGTCGAAGAACTGACCGCCCGCATTCGCGCGCTGATGCGCCGCAGTGGCAAGACCCTGCGCGAGGAACTGCGTTTTGGCCCGTTGGTTTTCGATCAGAATTCGCTGCAGTTCAGCGTCGGCGATGAGCCTTTGGCGCTGTCGCGGCGCGAACATGTGATCCTGCAAGCGCTGATCCGCCGCGCCGGTGCGACCGTCAGCAAGGAAACGCTGCTGGAAAGCTGCTATGGCCACGGCGACGATGTCAATCTCAGCGCGGTCGAGGTTATCGTGCACCGGTTGCGGCGCAAGCTGGAACACAGCCAGATCGGCATCGCCACCCTGCGCGGTCTGGGCTACGTGCTGCGTCAGGACAAGCGTTGAAAACACTTGGCGCAGCAAGCCTGCGGGTGAACCTGATGTTGTGGCTGTTCGTTCCGGTCGCGCTGATCCTGGGGATCAGCCTGTGGCTGTCGTTTGCTTCGGCCACGCGACAGGCGACGCTGATCATGAACCGGCAGATCCTGTCCTCGGCCCGGATGATCGCGGAGCAGACCCGGTTTCGCGACGGTGCCATCGGGGTCGTCGTGCCACCCGCAGCGTTGGAACTCTTCGCATCGGACAGCCATGACGAGATTTCCTATGCGGTCTTTGACCAGCATGGCGCCTTGATCGCGGGGTTTCCGGGATTGAACCTGCCCGATCCGCTGCCCGGCAGTTTTGACACGCTTCTGCTGGCGACCCGGTTTCGCACCGAGGACATGAATGCGGTCGTTCTGCGCCAAACGGTCATCACGCCGGACGGCACGGTGCCGGTTCTGGTGATGGTGGGTGAAACGCTCATGGCGCGCGATGCCATGGTGCGCACCCTGTGGTTGCGCGGCTTTCTGGAACAGGCGGCGCTTGTCGTGGCGGCTGCGCTGTCGATCTGGATCGGCATCACGCGTGAGTTGCAGCCCTTGATGAAACTCCGCCGCGCCGTGCTGGACAAGGCTGCCGACCGGTTCGAGCCGTTTGATGGCAGCGACGTGCAGACGGAAATCCGTCCGCTGGTGGTGGCGCTGAACGACCATATGGCGAGGCTGGCCGCCTATCTGGAGCGCCAACGCCGGTTTCTGGACAGCACTGCGCATCAGATGCGCACACCGCTGGCGGTGATCAAGACTCAGGTCGGGATGGCCCGCCGCAGCCGCGATCCGGTGGAAACACTCGCGGTTCTGGGCGAGATTGACGCTGGCCTTACAGCCATGTCGCGTCTGACCAGCCAGCTTTTGACCCTTGGCCGGGTGGAGCATGAACGCGCGCAACTCGCTGTTGAAAAAGTTGATCTGGCCGCGATGACCCGCGAGGTGGCAAGCCAGATCGGCCCCCTGGCACTGAATGCCGGAGTGGACCTGGGTGTGGAGGCGGACGAGCCGTGTCAGGTCGCCGCCTCGGCCATCCTGCTGCGGGAAGCGGTGGCCAATCTGGTGGACAATGCCGTTGCCCACGCTGGCGCCGGGGCAACGGCGACGCTGACGGTCACCCGGCAGGCGGACATGGGTGTGCTGACGGTCAGCGATACCGGGCGCGGCATCTCCCCGGCAGACCGGGCGAAAGTCTTTCAACGTTTTCAACGCGGTCAGTCGGCAGCCAGTGGCGGCAGCGGTCTGGGCCTTGCCATCGTGGCCGAGACGGCCGAGATGTTCGCGGGCCGTGCCGAACTGATTGAACCGCCGGGTGGCAAGGGCTTTGCGGTGCGCCTGTCGCTGCCGCTGGTGCAAAGCGGTTCCGGGCAGGACCGCAAGCGCTGAACCGGAGCGCGAATGCAGCCATGTGATCGCTGGGGGCAAGCCCTTGAGTACGCATGATTAATTGGCCTGATTAACGAAAGATGAACGACCTACAAATCCACTACATTCCCTCTACATTGCCTCTACAGCGAAGATGAGGTTTTCGGCGCGATGGCCGCGTTAACCATAGCCTGCGAATCGGCGGGATCCGGACAATTGCAATTTGCTTTATTGGAGCGGGACGACTCTGGATGGTGTCGCGCGACCTCGCCTGACAGATGATCGGGGCGGTCGGGCATCCTTTCAACCAGCGCCGTCCGAGGGCAATGCCCGACCGCCGGGTGGGCATCCATCGGTTACGGTCAAAGCTTTATGGTGCAGGCCTCCGACTGGTAAGCTTTGCGACGACGGTTGGGAATGCCCGCCCGAGGGGGCGGTCGGG